>CAIZHL010000604.1 GCA_903932755.1 uncultured beta proteobacterium | reverse complement strand
CTCGGCCACCATCGCGACGACATCCTGCAGACGCTGTTCCTCAACATGTTCTTCGCCGGCAAGCTGAAATCCATGCCGCCCAAGCTGGTGTCGGACGACGGCCGCAACATCGTGATCCGGCCGCTGGCCTATTGCCGCGAGAGCGATCTCGAAGCCTGGGCCGCCGAGCGCGCCTTCCCCATCATTCCCTGCAACCTCTGCGGTTCGCAGCCGAACCTGCAGCGCCAGCAGGTGAAGCAGATGCTCAACGACTGGGAGAAGCGCTTTCCCGGACGCATCGAAACCATGTTCAGAAGCCTCGCCAACGTCGTGCCCTCGCACCTGCTCGATGCGCGCCTGTTCGACTTCGCCGGGCTGCAGGCGACCGGCATGCCCGATCCGGAGGGCGACATCGCCTTCGATGCGCCGGCGCTGGATGGCGACGCGCCGCAGATCGTGAATTTTCAGGCGGGGCAGGACTGATGGACGCCCGCCGCCTGCCCGCCCGCCACGGCATTCTTTGGCTGCTCGCCGGTTTTGCCCTGTTCCGCCGCAATCCGCCGCTGATGACCGCGCTGAGCTTCGGCTACCTGCTGACGGTGATCCTGGTGAACGTGATCCCGACGATAGGCCCCATCCTGCTGCCGCTGCTGCTGCCGGCGCTGACCGTGATGCTGGCCAACGGCTGCCGCGCCATCGAGGGCGGCCGGGCGTTCACCGGCGAGTCCCTGATGTTCGGCCTCGACGCCCAGCGCGCCGGCCTGATCCGCCTCGGCGTCCTGCACCTGGTCGGCTCCAGCCTGCTGGTGCTGGCCGGCTTTGCCTTCGGCGAGCCGATCGACATCAAGGACGGCATGAGCCCCGAAGAAGCCCAGGCCCTGCTCACCGATCTCGGCATCATCATGGTGATGGCCTCGCCCCTGCTCATGGCATTCTGGTTTGCGCCGCTCTTGACCGGCTGGAATGGCGTCAGCGCCGGCAAGTCGCTGTTCTTCAGCTTTGTCGCCAGCTGGCGCAACTGGCGCGCCTTCGCCATGTACGGGCTGGCGCTGGCCGTGGTCGGCGCCGTGCTGCCGGGCCTGGTCCTGATCTTCGCCAGCCTGATCTCGCAGCCCCTGGTCGACATCCTTTCCGTCGCGCTGCGCATGCTGCTGATTTTCGTCCTCGCCCCGGTGATGGTGGCCAGCGTGTATCTGTCCTATCGCGACGTGTTCGAAACGCCCGATCCGGTCGAGCCGGCGCCGGCCCTGCCCGATGAGTGAGGCCGGCGCCCTCGGTCTTTTCGGCGGCACCTTCGATCCGCTGCATGTCGGCCACCTGCGCCTCGGGCTGGAGGCGCGCGAAGCCCTGGGCCTGGCCGAGGTCTGCTTCATCCCGGCGGGCAGCCCGCCGCTGCGCGCCGCGCCGCGCTGCTCGGCCGCCCACCGGCTGGCCATGGTCGAGCGCGGATTGTCCGGCCTCGGCGGCTGCAGCGTAGACCCCGCCGAAGCGACGGGTGCGGCTGCAGCGAGCTACACCGTCGATACCCTCGAACGCCTGCGCCGGCGGCACGGCGGGGAAAAGCCGCTGGTGCTGCTGCTCGGCGCCGACGCCTTCGCCCGGCTCGAATCCTGGCACCGCTGGCGCGACCTGTTCGGGCTGGCGCACATTGCCGTGGCGACGCGGCCGGGGCACGACCTGGAAAAACTCGGCGCTGGCGCTACGGCGCTGGATCGCGAGTTCGCGGCGCGGCGGGGCATTGCCGCCGAACTTGCAGCGGCGCCGGCCGGCCGCATCGTCCCCTTCGCCATCACGGCGCTGGAGATTTCCGCCACCGCGATCCGCGAGCGGCTGGCGCGGGGGCTCTCGGTGCGCTATCTGGTCCCCGATGCCGTTCTCGACTATATTGAAACCCATCAGCTCTACCGGACTCCGCATGGACATTAAAAAACTTCAGAAAATCGCCGTCGCCGCCCTTGAGGACATCAAGGCCAAGGACATCGAGGTGCTCAACACCAGCAAGATCTCGGCCTTGTTCGACCGCGTCATCATCGCCACCGGCGATTCCAACCGTCACGTCAAGTCACTGGCGAAAAGCGTCCATGACAAGGTCAAGGAAGCCGGCGGCCAGGTGATCGGCGTCGAAGGCGAGGAAACCGGCGAGTG
>CAIZHL010000603.1 GCA_903932755.1 uncultured beta proteobacterium | reverse complement strand
TGTCCCAATCGTTGCCGGTCAGGATGTTGTTGCCGGCGTTGCCCGTCAGGTTGAGTTTGGTGCTGCCGGTGGCCGAGGCGTCGAGGTTCTCCAGGTTGGCGCCCAGGGTCAGCGTGGTGGCTGCGGCAAGCCCAAGGGCTCCCGCCGTGCGCAATGTCAGCGTGTCGTCGGTGCCTTCGTTGAGGTTCTCCGTCACCACGTCCTGCAGTACCGCTACCGTGCCACTCTTCACTAGGTCGACCCGGTAGGTGTCGTCGCCCTTGCCGCCCTTCAATGTGTCGGCACCCGCTCCACCGTCGAGTACGTTGGCGCCGTCGTTGCCCTGAATCGTGTTGGCCAGTCCATTGCCGCTGCCGTCGATGTCCGCCAGATCCGCCAGCGTGAGCTTCTCCAGGTTGTCCCCAAGGGTGAAACTGACGCTGGATTGCACGAGGTCGATCTCGGTCGCCACCGCAGAAGTCTCGACGACGGTATCGCCCGCCGTGTTCACGATATAGGTGTCGTTGCCGGCGCCGCCCGCGAGGACGTTGATCCCGGCATTGCCGCTGAGCACGTTGGCCAGCCCATTGCCGGTGCCGTCGATGTTGCCGCTGCCGGTGAGGGTCAGGTTCTCCATGTTGGCGCCCAGCGTGAAGCCGACCGAAGCGAGCACCGTGTCGATCACGCCGGCCACCGTGGAAAGTTCGCTTACCGTGTCGCCCGGATTGTCCACCACATAGGTGTCGGCGCCCGCGCCTCCGATCAGCGTGTCGGCGCCGGCCCCGCCGTCGAGCACGTTCGCCGCGGCATTGCCGGTGATGACATTGTCGAGCCCGTTGCCCGTGCCGTTGATGGCGGCGGTTCCCGTCAGCGTAAGGTTTTCAAGGTTGGGCCCCAGCGTGTAGCTGATCGAGGCTTGCACCGTGTCGGTGCCTTCATTCAGGTTCTCGGTGACGACATCGCCCGCGTTGTCCAGCACGTAGGTGTCGTTGCCGAGGCCTCCGGTCATGACATCGGCTCCGGCGCGCCCGTCCAGCCGGTTGTCGGCCGCGTTGCCGGTGAGGCTGTCGTTGCCCGTCCCGCCGATCGCATTCTCGATGGTGACGCCGTAGGCGATGGCCGTGCGCGAATACAGGCCATGATCGATCATGAAGCCGGGCGTCAGTTCGATGGTGACGGCGGATTTCAAGGCCGAGGCGTCGAAGGTGTCGATGCCGCCAGCATCCCAGACGGCGCGCACCATGCTGTCGTTCAGCAGGCGGTAGGTGTCGTTCCCCGTGTGGTAAGACATGTTCGCGCCGTAGATGCGCTGGATGGCGAGGATGTCCAGCGCCATCGGCGTGATCTGGTAGCTGTTGGCATACGAGGGAGAACTCGGGAAGGCGTCGTTGTAGCTCATCACGGTGTCGAGACCGTTGTCGAGCGCGCCAATGCCGAGTTCCGCGAATGTCGGCCGGAGGTTGCCGCCGTCGTCGAAGGGGTGCTTGAGCCCCAGCGCATGCCCGATCTCGTGCAGCCCGACCGCAAACCCCGCGCCTCCCGGCGAGAAATAGTTCAGTTCCGTCGCGAAGACATTGAGGAAGATGTCGCCTTCGGGATGCGGGTAACTGAATCGGCCCATGCCGAGGCCCAACAGCAGCGTGTTCGCATAAGCCGGGTCGGGGAACACCCCGACGGCCGTAGCGCCGGGATACACGGAAGCCAGGTCTGCGCTGATGGTGATCGCGAGGTCGGCGGCGGTCAGCGTGTAATCCGTGGGGCCGGCCACGCGCTTGAATTGGATGTTCGCCACGGCCGCCCAGGCGGCGAAAGCCCGGTCGACGGCAACGGTTTGCGCGTCGCTCCAGGAAGCCAGGAGCGTATCGGAATGCAGCGAATAAGTGAGGAGGCGCGGCCCCGTGAATATCCATGAACCGCCCTGCAACAGACCACGGACGGCCTCGTCGAGGTTGCTCGACGGGTCGAAAGGAGGATCGGTTACGGAGTTATCGTCGGGCGTTGCCATGCAAATCACCGGATTACGCTGTTTTTTTGATTATAGGCCGGCGTCCTCCGGCAGACCTGCCAACAATGTCACGGGCCTTGCCAGGCGCCGGCTGGAGGCCGAACCGTTGGCGCCCTGAATAGTCGGCGTTGTCGTGTCGCCGTGGTGCCATGCTAATGGTGTCGTGTCGGAACCCGGCACGCAAAACCAGAAGATCCCTGCATGATGCTGATACGCATCCAAAAAAGCAAAAAGCCAGACCTTCGTAGTCTGGCTAATTACTTGATTTTACTGGTGCCGGCAACCGGAATCGAACTGGTGACCTACCGCTTACAAGGCGGTTGCTCTACCATCTGAGCTATGCCGGCTCGGGGCGAATTATAACGGAGCCGATCCGCTATAAACTCCATCTCCACCACATCCGCCGTCGCCCATGGTCGCCAGTTCGCCCCCCCGCCAGCCCCTGCATCTGCTTGTCATCGCCGCCTCCGAGGCTGACGTGGCGCGGCTGCTGCCGATACTGGCCAAGGCCGACAAAATCCAGCGCATCGATACTGCCGACGACTTGCGCGCGGCACTGGCCGACCAGCCCTGGGACGCGGCGCTCTATCTGCCTGCGGATGCCGCATTGCCGCTGCAGGCCACCCTGCGGCAAATCGAGGAAGCGGGTATCGACCTGCCGCTGATCCTGGTCGCCGGTCCCGGCGAAGAATCCGCTTTGCAGAGGGCCATGAAGGCCGGGGCGCGCGACGCGATCGATGCCGACCGGCTGGAACGCCTGCTGCCGGCAATCGAGCGGGAAGTCCTCGAAGCACGCCATCGCGCCGACCACCGAGCGGCGCTGGAAATGCTCAACGAAAGCCAGGCGCGCTTCGACGCGCTGGCCTCCAACCTGCCCGGGATGCTGTTCCACCTGCGGCGCGATGCCGAAGGCGAGTATCGCTTCCTCTTCGTCAGCGAAGGTTGCCAGAAGCTTTTCGGCTTCAAGCAGCAGCATTTGCTGGCCTCGGCCGGCAAGCTGTTCGACGCCTTCGACGGCGAACGGCGCAAGAGCCTGGAAAACGCCCTGCGCGAGTCGGCCGCGCGCGGTGCGCTGCTCAACTGGGAAGGCTGCACCCGCGGCCGGACCCGGCAAAAATGGATCAACCTGCGCTCGACGCCCTACCGCTTCGATTCGGGCGTCGTCGAGTGGCGCGGCATGGCCACCAACATCACCGAGAGCAAGGAGAGCGAAGCCGAGCTGCGCGAGTCGCGGCAGCAGTTGGCCGAACTGTCCACCCACCTCGAAGCGGCCAAGGAAGAGGAGCGCGAACGGATCTCGCGCGACATCCACGACGAGCTCGGCTCAATCCTGGTCTTCCTCAAGATCGAGGCTGCGCAGTTGGCCGCCAAGCTGCCGCCCGACGCGATGCGGCTGCGCGAGAAGGCGCACTCGATCGAAACCCTGCTCGACCAGGCCATGAGCACGGCAAGCCGCGTCGCGCGCGAGCTGCGCCCGGGCATCCTCAAGGAGTTCGGCCTGCCGGCGGCCATCGAGTGCCAGGCCGAGGACTTCACCCAGCGCTTCGGCATCGCCTGCCGCGTGCAGTGCGACGAGGATGCGATCGAACCGGAACCCGACACGTCGCTGGCGCTGTTCCGCATCGCCCAGGAAGCGCTGACCAATGTCGCGAAACACGCGCACGCATCGCTGGTGGTCATGCGTTTGCGGCGCGAACGCGGTAACATCCTGCTCGAGATCAGGGACAACGGTCGCGGCATTTCCGAGGTCGACATGCAGAAACCGAAGTCATTCGGCCTGCGCGGAATTCGCGAGCGGGTACTGAGTCTTGCCGGTGAATTTTCGATCGGGCCGGCGGAACATGGCGGCACGCATATCGTGCTGCGGGTTCCGGAAACTGCCGGCGTCGAACCACCCGGCGAAGAAGAATTGCAACGCAACCTGTTCTGATTATGGCCGACAAGATCCATGTCCTGATTGCCGATGACCATGCCATTGTGCGGCAGGGCCTCAAGCAGATACTTTCCGAAACCGAGGACCTGCTCGTCACCGGCGAAGCCGACGACGGCGCCGAGGCACTGAGCCTGGCCCGCCAGCAGCCGTGGGATGTCTTCCTGCTGGACGTTTCGATGCCCAACCGCAACGGCATCGATACCCTGAAGCAGCTGAAGAAGGAGTTTCCGCGCCTGCCGGTGCTGATCCTCAGCATGCATCCGGAAGAGCAATACGCGGTACGCGCCCTGAAGGCCGGCGCTTCGGGCTACCTCACCAAGCAAAGCGCGCCGGAACTCCTGGTCACGGCGATCCGCCAGGTTGCCTCGGGCAAGAAATACCTGAGTCCCGCGGTTGCGCAGCAGCTGGCCGAGGCGATCTCGGACAATACGGAGAAATCCCCCCATGAGCGCATAACCGACCGCGAATACCAGGTTCTGGTGATGATCGCTGCCGGCAAGACGCTGACCCAGATTGCCGACGCGCTGAATCTCGGCGTGGCCACGGTCAGCACCTACCGCGCCCGCCTGCTGGAAAAGATGGGCTTGAAGAGCACCGCCGAACTGATCCGCTACGGACTGGAACACGGCCTGGCGGAGTAATCGAAACACCAAGCGATACACCAAGCGTGCAACTTCCTGCACAATGGCGAAAAACCTGCCGGCGGCGAATCCGGCAGCCCCTGGCAACTCGGGCCAAGCGAGGCCGAATTGAAATCGAGAGAGGAACTACATGAAGACCCTGAAGAAACTGCTTGACGAACGTGCCGCGCGTGCGCCGCTTTTCGTTGCACCCGATGACACGGTGTTCTTCGCCCTAGAACTGATGGCCAAGCACGACATCGGTGCGCTAATGGTCATGCGCGACGACCATCTGGCGGGCATCTTCAGCGAGCGCGACTACGCGCGCAAGATCATCCTGCTCGGCAAGTCATCGAAGGAAACCGCCGTCAGGGAAATCATGACCGAAAAGGTTCTCTACGCCCGGCCCGAGCAGAACACCGACGAAGCGATGGCCCTCATGACCGAAAAGCACATTCGCCACCTGCCGGTGCTGGATTCCGAAAAGCGCGTCATCGGCATGGTCTCGATCGGCGACCTGGTCAAGGAAACCATCTGCGAGCAGGCTTTCCTGATCAAGCAACTGGAACAATACATCGCCGGCTGATCCGGCCCGGACAGCGCCATGGCAGCCAACGATGCAAGCGATACGCCCGAGGCGGTTCAGGCCCGCCTGGTTGAACTGCGCATCGAGCATCGCGATCTCGACGAGGCGATCGACCGGCTGACGCTGGCGCCATCGGAGGACCAGTTGATGCTGCGGCGCCTGAAGAAGCGCAAGCTGTTGATCAAGGACCGCATCACCCAGCTCGAGCGCATGCTCGATCCGGATCCCGACGAATACGCATGAGCGCCGCCGCAGGGCCGACCCAAGGCGGCGCAGCCAACAACACGGAGCCGCGCCGGCGGCGAACCGCAATCACCCCCTTCCCTGGCAAGGGGGCTGGGGGGATGGCAGTACAATGACATATAACTTTGACACGCTGGCCCTGCATGCAGGCCAGGTACCGGACGAGCGTTTCGGCGCGCGGGCGACGCCGATCTACCTGACCACATCCTTCGTCTTCAAGGATTCCGACCAGGCCGCGGCATTGTTCAACATGGAACGCGCCGGCCACGTCTATTCGCGCATTTCCAACCCGACCAACGCCGTGCTTGAAGAGCGCATCGCCGCCCTCGAAGGCGGCGTCGGGGCGATTGCGGTCGCTTCGGGCCAGGCCGCGCTGCACCTTGCGGTCGCCACGCTGATGGGCGCGGGTTCCCACATCGTCGCCAGCCGCTCGCTCTACGGCGGCTCGCACAACCTGCTCGATTACACCCTGCCGCGCTTCGGCATCACCACCAC
>CAIZHL010000602.1 GCA_903932755.1 uncultured beta proteobacterium | reverse complement strand
TCGTCCTGTTCCTTCGCCGACTTGAAACGCGAAATCTCCGCGATCTTGACCGGCATGTTGGCGAAGCGGTCGCTGAAATTCTGGAAGTGCTGCTCGGCCAGCAGCGTGGTCGGGCACAGGATCGCGACCTGCTTGCCGTCGGCTACGGCGACGAAGGCCGCGCGCATGGCGACTTCGGTCTTGCCGAAGCCGACGTCGCCGCAGACCAGGCGATCCATCGGCTTGCCGGATTTCATGTCCTCGATCACGGCATTGATCGCGGTTTGCTGGTCGGGCGTCTCCTCGAAGCCGAAGCCGTCGGCGAAGGCTTCCAGGTCGTGCTGCTTGAAAACGAAGTGGTGGCCCTCGCGCGCCGCGCGCTGGGCGTAAAGGTGCAGCAGCTCGGCGGCCGTGTCGTGCACCTGCAGGGCGGCCTTCTTGCGCGCCTTCTCCCACTGGCCGGAGCCCAGGGTGTGGAGCTGGATGGATTCCGGGTCGGCGCCGCTGTAGCGCGAGATGAGCTGCAGTTGCGCCACCGGCACGTAGAGCTTGGCGTCGTTGGCGTACTCGAGGTGGAGGAACTCGGTGTCGCCTTCGCCGAAATCCATGTGTACCAAGCCGAGGTAGCGGCCGATGCCGTGGCTTTCATGCACCACCGGATCGCCCACCTTCAGCTCCGACAGGTCGCGCAGCCAGCCTTCGAGGTTGGCGCGGCGGGCGTCGGAACGCCGTCCGCGCGGACGGGCCGTGGCGGCATAGAGTTCGTTCTCGGTAACGACCGCGATGCCCAGCCCATCCCCACCCCGGCCCTCCCCTTGAAGGGGAGGAGGAAGGCGAAAGCCGCCGGAAAGCGGGCCGACGCCGAGCATGAAGCGGGATTCGCCGTCGAGGAAGCCGGCGAAATCGAGGCAGGGTTCCGGCGCCAGCCCGTATTCCGCGAGGTAGTCGGCCAGCGTCTGGCGCCGTCCCGCCGATTCGGCGAGCAACAGCACGCGGCCGACATGCAGGCCAAGGAAGGCGCGCAGCGCGGCCAGCGGGTCGTCGGCCTTGCGGTTGACCGCGAGGGAAGGCAGGCCCGTCGAAGCATTTGCCGTATCGCCAGCGCCGACTTTTAGTGAAAACTGCGGCCGCTGATTTGCGGCGACGAAGAATTCCTCGTCACGCAGGAACAGCTCGCCCGGCGGCAATACCGGGCGCGAGCGGTCGCCGCCAAGCATCTTGTAGCGGCCGCGCAGGTCGGTCCAGAACTCGGCCATGGCGCCGGCGACGTCGCCGTGCAGCAGCAGCGCGGTATTCGCCGGCAGGTAATCGAACAGCGTCGCCGTGGTCTCGAAGAAGAGCGGCAGGTAGTACTCGATGCCGGCCGGCATGATGCCGTTCGAGACATCCTTGTAAAGCGCGATGCGTGAGGCATCGCCTTCGAAGGCTTCGCGGAAACGCTGGCGGAAGGTGGTGCGGCCGGCGTCGCCGGCGGGGAATTCGCGCGCCGGCAGCAGGCGGATTTCCGGCACCGGATACAGGCTGCGCTGGCTGTCGACGTCGAAGCTGCGGATGGTTTCCACTTCGTCGTCAAACAGTTCGATGCGGTAGGGCAGTTGCGTGCCCATCGGGAACAGGTCGACCAGGCCGCCGCGCACGCTGTATTC
>CAIZHL010000601.1 GCA_903932755.1 uncultured beta proteobacterium | reverse complement strand
TTCAATCCGGCGCAGCTGGTCTCGCTGATCTCGCAGGACATGACGCTGGTGCCGGGCGACGTGATCCTCTGCGGCACCTCGCTGGGCGCGATGCCGATGAAGCCGGGCAGCACGGTGGAAGTGGTGATCGAGGGCATCGCCACGCTGTTCAACGAGTACCGCGCGGCCGCCTGATCCACCAGGGGATACCGTCCTCGCGTTCCGCGCGGACATAAAACAAACAGGGCTCCGCGAGGAGCCCCGTTCGCCGTGTCGCCAGTGCCGACTTTTTCTGGCAGCGCGCGGTTTGTGATGAAACTGGAGGTCTCAGTTCGGCCACAAGCGGCCAAGCAAGGCGGCCTTCCAATTTAGATAGTCGATGCGCCCGCTGGCCCACCGGAACGGCCGGTTTTCGGCGAGCAATTAGTTTTCGGCACTGCCTTGACCCGGCCATGTGCAGCCATACAGGTCGTAAAAGATTTGCTGAATCGAACGGCCGGATCCCGACTGCTTTTTTTCGCCGTCCGACGATGAGGGCATGGTAAATTTATACGCATTCCGCCCGCACCGTCAATGTGCCGTCCCGCTTTGAGGTCAAGGCGCCCGAGGGTGCCCCTTACGATTGTTGGGCTTCCATAAGTAGAGACAGACAATGAAACGAAACCTGCTCACGCTCGCAGCTACAGTAATGATCCTGTTGGGCACCAATTCAAGTTTGGCGTCAGAAATGGTGACGGTGGACAACTTCGTCCGTGCTGAGACCGACCTGACCCTCGCCCGTTACGTCAAGCAAGGCGCTTTCGGCAAGTTCCTGCACATTCGCCAGCCGACGCCGATCGACAAGCAGGACGTGATCCGCATGAATCGCGATACGCTTTATTCGATGGGTGTTTTCGACCTCACCACGCCGGTCACGATTGCAAAGCCGGCTTCCCAAGGCCGGTTTCAGTCGATGATGGTCATCAATCAGGACCACTCGATGCTTCCCGTCGAGCATGGCGCGGGCGAGTTCACCTTCACGAAAGAGCAAATCGGGTCGCGTTACATGATCGTCCTCTTCCGCACATTCATTGATGCCAATGACCCGGCGGATGTCAAGGCCGCCAACGCCTTGCAGGACAAGATCGCCGTGCAGCAGAAGAACCCGGGAGCGTTCGACGTGCCGGAATGGGACCCTGCGTCGCTGAAGAAGGTTGGCGATGCAATCAAGGTGCTGGCAACGACCCGAACCAGTGCCAAGGGCATGTTCGGTGAAAAGGCGAAGCTCAACCCGATCAGCCACCTGCTGGGCACGGCCTTCGGCTGGGGGGGTAATCCCGAAGAAGCCGCCGTTTACGACAATGTTGTGCCGGCGAAGAACGACGGCAAGACGCCCTACCGTGTTACCGTCAAGGACGTGCCGGTGGAAGGCTTCTGGTCCATTACCGTTTACAACAAGGACGGCTACATGGAGAAGAACGCCCAGAACGTTTATTCCTACAACAACGTGACCGCCAGGAAAGACACGGATGGGGGCATCACGATCAATTTCGGCGGTGACCCCGGCGCCATCAACAACCTGCCCATCACGCCCGGCTGGAACTACATCGTGCGGATGTATCAGCCGAAGCAGGAGATCATCAGCGGCGCGTGGAGCTTTCCCAAGGCGCATCCGGCAAAGTGAGGGGCCAAGTACCAGAGCATGGAAATACGTACATCAACCGCCGCTGCGAAGCGGAAAACAAACGGAGAAGAACGATGAAGACAATGAAAGTAGCTTTGCTGATGACTGCCCTCATGGCGGCACCTGTAACGGGGTCCTTCGCAAAGGAAGCACCCCCTGCGGAACCAAAGGTGCTTCGCGACGGCGACGGCGCAAAATCCGTGCGTTTCGAAAACATGCACCAGACACGGTTCATCGAACTGTTCTTCGGCACTAAGGATCCGAAAACAGGAAAACTGGTCGCACCCTGCTTCAATACCATGTATACAAGCAAAAAGCCTCCCGCGTCCAAAGACACCTCGCCACAAGCGCTGGTCAAAAGCCTCGACCTGGAGAAGCTGGCGAAAGAATACGGCGTCGCCAAAGTGATGCTGAACGGCCCCAAGATCTGGATGCCGGATTGGGTGGAAATCAAGATGGGCAAGGAAAGGGATTTCAGTGGCATGAAGGCCGGCTGGGTCGCGCAACTCAACCTGCCGGATTCAGGCACGATCGAAGGTGCGCCCTGGAAGCCCATGCAAATTGCCCGCGACAGCAAGTGGGCCTGGACCAAGGGCACCAAGGTTGCACTCCTTGACGATCCAGAAGGCAATACCTGGATATTGAAGGGATTCCAACTGGGTCTGAATCCGCAACAGACCTGGCAGGAATACCTTGCTAAAGGGACTGCCAGCTACAAGCAGTTTCCCGCAGGCTGGAAGTTTCGGGTCAAGACGCTGGAGCAGGACGTGATCGAAATTCCGGATAACAACCTGGCCACGATCATGACGGACGAGCTTTTCCACGTATGGGACAAGACCGGCCCGGGCATGACCAACTACAAGCCGTAAGTATTCGACAGCAACGGCGTGAAAGAGGTTTGAATCGTGAAGAAGTACGAAGCATCGCTGATTGGTACCAGCCTGTTGTGTTGTCCGCTTTTGGCATCACCTGCACTTGCCGAATCGGATGCAGACTTGGCGAAGAAGCTGGCGAATCCGATAGCAGCGCTGATCAGCGTACCGTTTCAGTACAACTACGACAGCGATATTGGCATTGCCAATGGCCACAAGTCGACGCTGAATATCCAGCCTGTCATTCCAATCGAGATGAATCAGGACTGGAACGTCATTTCGCGCACGATTCTGCCTCTTACCAGCCAGGATAACGTCGCTGGCCGCTCGGGAAGTCAATCCGGGACCGGCGATACGGTGCAAAGCCTGTTCTTATCACCGAAAGCGCCAACGGCGGGCGGCTGGATTTGGGGCGCAGGCCCGGTGTTTCTGTTACCAACGGCGAGCGACAAACTGCTGGGTGCCGAAAAATGGGGCGCCGGTCCTACCGGTGTCGCGCTTAAACAAGAAGGGCCATGGACGTATGGTGTACTGGCGAACCATATCTGGTCATTCGCCGGAGAGAATAATCGTGCCGATGTCAGCCAGACCTTTCTGCAACCGTTTGTGTCCTACATCACGCCGACCAAAACCACACTTTCTTTGAATACCGAATCGACTTACGACTGGAATACCAACAAGTGGACAGTGCCGATCAACGCAACCGTCAGCCAATTGTTCAAGGTGGGTAATCAACCGATGCAACTGGGTTTCGGCGTCCGCTATTGGGCGCAAAGCCCGGATAGCGGACCTGATGGCTGGGGATTTCGGATTATTTACACTCTGTTGTTTCCAAAATGAGCTGAAAATCGCCTTCCATCAGGCAATGAAGAGATGAAAACGACTGAGGTCGCCAACGCCCGCTTCGGAGCATCTCAGTTCGCGGAACCTGGGTTTGCCTGACTGGCTGCTACCAGGAAACCGCTATGGCCGTTTTGGACACGGTCCGGAAATCGGATTCACCAAACTCGCCGCCCGAATCCGGACGTGGAATTTTGGCTCCTCCAGACCGGCCGTTCGCGTACCGCGGTTCTCGGCCAGAAGCGGCCGCTGACCATGTTTCTCCAAAGCCGCCGTTGATCCTCTGCAGTCGCCTGGTAGTGGCTGTTGAACCTGGAATCAAGCGGCGGCAGGATTGTGATGTCGACGCATATTCAGGAAATCTCGCGTCCTTCCCCCGCCTCTTCCACCGTCCTTCCGTCGCGAATGTGATAGATCCGCTTGAAGGTGGGAATGATCTTTTCGTCGTGGGTGACGACGATGAT
>CAIZHL010000600.1 GCA_903932755.1 uncultured beta proteobacterium | reverse complement strand
AGGCGTTCCGCGAGAAGGCCGACAGGCCGCTCCTGCCGGATATGAATTCCTTTAGCGCCTTGCGTGCGCGGGTGCTGGGTCGCGCCGCCGTCGTCAGCAAACCCAATGAGCAAACCATCCGTCTAACGGCACCTGCCGGCAAGGGTTCGCTGGTCGTGCTGATCGCTCTGGGCCAGAGCAAGGAGGACGCCTTCGACACGGTCAAGGCCGCGGCGAAGAAGGATCTCGATGCGGCGGCTGCAGCCGGGTTCGCCGGATTGCTCGAACAGAATCAAAAATATTGGCATGACTTCTGGGCGAAAAGTTTTGTCAGCATGACCGGTTCGCCCGTCGTGGATGAGATGAGCAGGCTTTACACGTGGAGCATTTATGTCGCAGGCATTTCCATGCGCGGCAATTTTCCAGCCAAGTTCAACGACATGATCTTTGTGAAGGACGGCGACAAGCGCGAATGGGCCCAGAACTTCTGGTGGTATAATCAAAGCTGCCAGCATGGCTGGGAATTTTCCGCCAATCATGGCGAACTGCTAGAGCCGGTGTTGCGCTGGAACTGGCGCAACTTCGATGCCTACGCCAATTCCGCCCAGCGCAGCTGGAATAGCCGGGGCTGGTTTATTCCCGAGACGTCCTGCTGGGATGGGCCCGAAATTCTGCCCGAGGGCGTGCACAAGCCCCAGGGCCAGCGGCAACCCATGATGTCGCTGATGGGCGGCGGTTGGACCACGCGCAACACCTACAACATGGCCAAGTTCACAGCCCTCTTTTATCGTAAATATCTCTACACACTCGATGAGAAGTGGCTCAAGGAGCAGGTCTATCCGGTCGCGCGGGCGACCGCCGAGTTCTACTGCGGACTGAAAGCCGGCTGCCAGTATGCCGGGGGCGACGACAACGGACCGGATGGCAAAGTCATTCTCCAGAAGGAGGCGGACGGGAAATATCATTTGTACGGCACAGAGCTGCATGAGCATATCTACTGGGGCAAAGATATTATCGAAGATCTCGCCGGCATCCGCGGGGTGTTCCCGCTCGCCATTGCGTTGTCGAAGAATTACAATGTGGATGCCGACAAGCGGGCGGAGTGGCAGGAGGTTCTGGACAACCTTGCACCGTATCCCAGGTCGGAGATGCCCGGAGCGGTTGGCGGGCTTGGGGCCGGCACCTGGGCGCAGGGATTGCCCCCGCACGGCCATGTCCGCGATAACATGGCCGACGAGAGTCCGCGCATGGGGCCGGTTCGCGCTGATTTCGATGTGCTGACTCTTGAATCGTTTGACACGAAGGAATGGGCGGTGGCGATGGCCACGCTGGATAACCATCCGGGCACGGTCAAGGGACTGCAGTACGGGTGCGGCTACTATCCGATTCTGCCGGCGCTGATGGGGCGTCCCGACCTGTTCGAAAAAGTGCTGCCGCTGCAGATGGCCAAGGTGCCGATGACCAAGGGCTGCCATCTGCCGCGTGCGGAATGTTCCACCATGCAGGGGCAGGGCATCTTCCTACAGGCGACGCATGCGGCGCTGCTGCTCTCCATCGCGCCCTCGCCCGTGGAAAAGCCCATCATCCGGGTGATGGCGGGCTGGCCGCGCACCTGGGACGTGTCGTTCCAACTCCAGGCCAAGGGCGGATTTCTGGTGAGCTCTGAAATGAAAGGCGGGACCATCCGCTTTATCGAAATCATCAGTCAACTCGGCGGCGAGTGTTTGATTCGCAATCCCTGGCCGGGCGCGGAAACCACTGTGTTTGTCGGCACCAAGAAGATGCTGGCCAGCAAGGAATCGCTGCTGAAGATTCCAACCGAAAAGGGCAAGACCTATCTGCTGGTGTCGCCGGTGTGCTGGAGTTTGAAGACGGCGGCCGGCGCGGCTGTGCCGGCCGCCTTGGGTCAACTTGAGAAACTCAAAACCATTGTGCCATAACAAAATCCATATGAAAACAACAGTGAGACAACTGATAGGTGCCGTGTTATTCGCAGCCGCAGCAATGGCTGCCGACCAGCCGGCAAGCAAGGGGCCGACGGTTCATTCCGATGCCCTGCCTCGGCCGACTGCCGAGCAGGCGCAGTGGCAGGACTATGAGATCGGGGTTTTCTATCATTACGATATGAATGCCTTCAAGCCCGGCTGGGATCACCGCAAATACGATGATTTCCCCAAGCCGGAGATCTTCAATCCCAGCAAGCTCGATACCAACCAATGGATGGAAGTGCCGAAGGCGCTGGGCGCGAAGTATGCGGTTCTTACCGCCACCCATGGCAGCGGCTTCATGCTGTGGCAGAGCGACGCTTATCCCTACGGCCTGAAACAATCGCCGTGGAAAAACGGCAAAGGCGACATCGTCAAAGAGTTTATCGATTCCTGCCGCAAGAACGGGGTGTCCCCCGGCATTTACTGCCACATGCGGGTCAACGGTTGGTGGCAGGTCGATCATCCCGGCTTTGTCAAGCGCGGCCAAGGTGGCGACGACGCCTTGCAAGCCAAATACGCGGCAGCCAAGATCCAACAAGTGAAGGAATTGTGGGGTAAGTACGGGCCGCTGGCCGAGATCTGGATCGATGGCGGGTTGCCCGACCCCAAGGCGGGCTTTGATCTCAGACCCTACGCCAAAGAACTCCAGCCCAAGGCGATGGTGTATGGCGGCAACAACTGCCCGTGGACCACCATTCGCTGGACCGGTGGCGAATCCGGCAAGACCAATTACCCTAACTGGGCGACGGGCACCTTCCCCTGCGACGACCAGCCCGGTTCGCCCGATGGCAAGGACTGGTTGCCCGCCGAAGCCGACGTGGACCTGTTAGGCGGCGGCTGGAACTGGTCGCCGGACTCGGACGGCAAGCTGCGCAGCCTCGAGCAACTGATGGAGATCTATTACGGGTCGGTGGGCAACAACTGCAACCTGCTGATCAATGCCGCACCGGGTCCGGACGGACTGATCCCCGAGGCGCAACTCAAGCGCTTCCGCGAGTTCGGCGCCGAGATCCAACGACGCTTCGGCAAAAGCCTGGCCGAAACCACCGGCCAGGGCAACACGCTCGAACTCAAGTTAGGCAAGCCGACGAAGATCGACCACGTGATCCTCATGGAGAAAATCACCGAAGGCGAGCGGGTGTGTGAGTATGTGCTCGAAGGCAAGGTCGGTGAGACCTGGCAGAAAATCGGCGGCGGCACCTGCATCGGCCACAAACGCATCGAACGGATCACCCCGGTGGAAGTATCGGCCGTGCGACTGAACGTGCTCAAGAGCGCAGCCACGCCGCTGATCCGCAAACTCGCGGCATATAACACCCAAGCCAGTTAGAATACCAGAAAATGACAATGATCCATTGCTTGCGATTCCCGGTGCGCCCACGCGGACTCATCACCCTGGATAGAAAAATAGAAACCACGGATTACACAGATTACACGGATTATAAAAGAGGTATGAGTTTTATGGCATTCACCGTTTGGGCGAGCCCAAGGCTTGATGGATCGCTTTCATCTTTTCCGTGTCATCCTCTTCAATCCGTTGAATCTGTGGTTAAGAACGCCGCGATAACCATTTCCACTCTCCTTTTCAGGACCACCTGCTTGGCGGCCGTGTGCCCGACGCTGATGGCTGCGACGTTGTATGTCGCGCCCACCGGCAACGACCACAACCCTGGCACCAAGGACAAACCCCTTGCTTCGCTTCCCGCCGCACGTGACGCGGCGCGGGCGGCCGGCGACAGCGGGCAGGTGATTCTGTTAGCGCCCGGCCGGTATTTCCATGCCAGCAAGCTCACCTTCGATGAGCGTGACAGCGGCCTGACCGTCAAGGGCGCAAATGCCGGTGCCACCGCCGAACTGCATGGCGGTCTGCCGGTGACCGGTTGGGAGAAATGGAAGGGGAACATCTGGCGCGCGCCGGTGCCCAAGGACAAGCGCTTCTACAATTTGATCGTGGACGGCAAACCCGCCACCATGGCACAAACCCCGAATGCCGGCAGCGGGTTTGGCGGTGGCGCGGGCCCATCCGGCAATGGCGCGGTCCATGTGCCCAAGGAGTGGCTGGGTTACGATTATTCCGACGCCCAGGTGTTTACGTTTCTCGGGTCCGACTGGTTTGCCGAGATGCGTGTCGTGCTGAAGAGCAGCCCTGATGCCAACGGCACCCTGCCGGTGGACGAAGGCAGCGGCAACAAGGATTGCGTCATGAACGGCCGGCTGTTCCTGCGTGGGGTGTTGGAGTTTCTCGACGAACCGGGTGAATGGTGCCTCAAACACAAGGACGGGTTTGTCTATTACTGGCCCAAGTCCGGCACGCCAGCCGACCATCTCATCGTGCGGCCCACAGGCGAGCGCTTTCTCGAAATCATGGGCCGTGCGCCCGCGACGCCGGCAACGGGTATCACCTTAGAGAATGTCTCGATCATCGGCTCCGACTTCGGCGAGCGCTGGCATATTTTCCTGCCAAACAAGGATGGCAGCACCCCGGATTTCCTGCAACAAGGCATGGTCTTTGGCGAATATGTCGAGCGGCTCACGGTGAAAAAATGCCGGCTGTTAGCCGCCGGCCACGCGGCGGTCTGGCTCAACCAACAGGCGCAGAACTGCGTGGTGGAGAACAACCTGATCACCGGCTCGGGTTCCAACGGCGTCTATCTGAACGGTTGGACCATCGGCGACGGGCCATTCCAGGGCGCTGCGCAATCCTACGTCAACAAAGGCCACCGCATCGAAAGCAATTT
>CAIZHL010000599.1 GCA_903932755.1 uncultured beta proteobacterium | reverse complement strand
TCGGGGATGTCCTGCAGATGCTCGACAATCAATCCATTGAGCGTGCGCGGCCCGTCCAGGGGAAAATTCAGGCCCAACATGCGATTGAGTTCGCGTAACGTGGTCGCGCCATCCACCAGTACGACGCCGTCGTCGCTCCAGGAAAGCGAACCCGCTACATCCGACTGCCTGGTGGTGAACTTTCCGACCAGTTCTTCGATGATGTCCTCCAGGGTCACCAGCCCCTCGATTTCTCCGTATTCGTCAACCACCAGGCCCAGGCGCTGCCTGTTTTCGCGGAAAAACTGCAGTTGGGTGTAAATCGGGGTCGCCGCAGGAATGAAATAGGGCTCCGACATGCGTTCGCGCAGGTCGGCGTGGTTGATTTCACCGGCGAAGGCTTCGGCCAGCAGTCGTCGTTGGTGCAGAACGCCGATGATGTTGGCGGGATCGTTCTCAAAGACCATGACGCGGGTATGAAAACTTGTAGCCAGCTGGGCTTTGATGCCTTCTATCGGTGAGCCGATGTCGATGGCCTCTATTTCACCGCGCGGGGTCATGATGTCCTCCACCGTCAGTTGTTCCAGTTCGAACAGGTTGAGGAGGATGGAACGGTGTTGCTGCGGTATGAAGTTGCTAGATTCGAGGACCAATGACCGCAGTTCTCCGGCACTGAGGCGCGAGCCCTCCTGGCTTGCTGCCGGTTTCAGCCTGAGCAGCCACAGCAGTGCATCGACGAACAGGTTGATGAACCAGACGATAGGGTAGACCGCGCGCAATAGCGGCCAGATCGCGTAGCCCAGAATCCGCGCCAAGCGGTCGGCATGGGCGGCGCCGAGGATCTTGGGCGTGATTTCGGCAAAAACCAGGATGGCAAAGGTCACCAGCAGGGTGCCGATGCTGAGTGCCCACTTCTCCTCGCCGAATAGTTCTATGGTGATCACCGATACCAGGGTTGCGGTGGCGGCGTTGAGCAGATTGTTGCCGAGCAGAATCACGCCCAGCATCTTGTCGGTGCGGCTCAGCAGGTCGAGGGCGAGTATTGCTCCGCGGTCTCCTTCGCTCGCCAGGTGGCGCAGCCGATGGCGGTTGGAGGCCATCATCGCGGTTTCGGCGATGGAGAAAAACGCGGAACAGGCGAGCAACACCGCCAGCGCAAGGAACTGCGCGGATAATGGGATTCCGTCCATCAGCGGCCGAGGATTACCTCGAGCACGAAACGGCTGCCGACGTAAGCCAGCAGCAGGGCGGCGAACCCGGCCAGGGTCCAGCGCAGGGCGACGCGCCCGCGCCAGCCGCGCAGGTGTCGCCCCGTCAGCAGCGCCGCAAATATCAGCCAGGACAGGATGGCGAATATCGTTTTGTGGTTGAAGGTCAGGGCTTTGCCGAACAGGGTTTCGGAAAAGAACACGCCGGAAATCAGCGTCAGCGTGAGCAGGACGAAGGCAACATGGATCAGGCGGAACAGCAGGGATTCCATGGTCAGCAGGGGCGGCAGCCCGGCCAAAAGCGGCGAGATGCGGCCGCGATGCAGCCCCTTCTCGGCTGTGGCCATCAGCAGGGCGTGCAGCGCGGCCAGGGTAAACAGGCTGTAGGCCAGCATGGCCATCAGGAAGTGCAGGCGGAACGCCGTCGATCCGGCGTTGGTCAGAACATGAGCTTCGGAGAATAGTGCCGGAAGCAGCGAGGCAACTGCGGCTGCCGGCAGACCGATGACCTGCAGCCCCTCCATGCGGGCGTAAAAGCTTTCGATCCAGTACAGCGCAATGGCCAGCCAGAGCATCACGGAAAGCGCGATCGCAAAGCTGAAGCGCATGTTGCTGCCGTCGAAAATTTCCATCCGCAGGCTGACAGCGTGCGCCGCCAAGGCCACCAGCAAAAGGCCTCGCTCGCCGATTCTGAGACCGCCGATCGGCTGGTCGAGCAGGGGACCGCGCCAGCGTATGCGCCAAAGATGTACCGCCAGGCCGGCATAGAGGGCTGCGGCCAGCAGATGCATTAAGATTGCGGGCATTGGCGAAGTCTACACCAAGCCTTTCATCTCATATCGCTTCCATCCATCCATGCTAGACAACCTCACCCAGCGGCTCGGCCGTGTCGTAAAAAACCT
>CAIZHL010000598.1 GCA_903932755.1 uncultured beta proteobacterium | reverse complement strand
TTCAAATACGATCACGGCACGGAAACCGCTTCCTCGCCCCCGTCGAAATCAAAGGGCCGCAAATCGAAGCGAACCGCGCATGGCGCTTGCATGGGCAACACGGTGCATGACGCGCGTGGCGGATTTCGAAAGCGGAGTGCCGATACGTTTCACGATGCCCATCAGGTGCTCCCGATAATGTGATGTTCCCCCGATTTTAGAGCCTGTTCGCGAGTAGCCCCGATGAACCAGCAGTGCCCGCCTTTTCTCGACACCCGCAGCCTGCGCGATGCGCTGGGCGAATTCGCCACCGGCGTTGCCGTAGTCACCGCATGCAGCCGGGATGGCCAGTCGGTCGGCGTCACCATCAACTCCTTTGCCTCGGTTTCGCTTGAGCCGCCGCTGGTGCTGTGGAGCCTCGGCCTGCAGTCGCCTTCCCTGGCGGTGTTCGAGGCCTGTAGCCACTACGCGGTGAATATCCTCGCCGCCGACCAGGTCGAGCTGTCGCAACGTTTTTCCCAGTCATTGAACGACAAGTTCGCCGGCATCGAGACAAAAGTCGGCGCTGGCGGCACGCCGCTGCTGCCGGGCTGTTGCGCGTGGTTTGAATGCCGCAACGAGTTGCGCTATCCCGGCGGCGACCACGTCATCCTGGTCGGGCATGTCGAGAACTTCAGTCGTCAGGAGAAGCCGCCGCTGATATTCCACGGCGGGCAATACCGCAAGCTGGCCTGACCGCCGGGCGCTCTTTTGACTGCGGCCCCTTCCTCTTCGCGCGCCGGTTGGATCGCGGTCGCGGCCACGATCTGCATCTGGACCGGTTTCATCCTGGTGTCGCGTGCCGGCGGCAAGGGCATGCTGACGGGCTGGGACGTGGCGGCCCTGCGCTTTGGTGTCGGCGGCCTGCTCGCCCTGTTTTTCCTGTCTCGTGTGAGCCTGCCGCCGCTGAAGGTGATTGCGCTGTTCAGCGTCTTCGGCGGCATCGGCTATGCGGTCACGGTGTATTCGGCCTTCCGCCTGGCGCCCGCGGCGCACGCCTCGGTGCTGATGCCCGGCGCCTTGCCCTTCGCCACGGCGGTCATCGCCTGGCTGTGGCTCAGGCATGCGCCGTCGCGGGTACAGCGCGTTGCGCTGGGCCTGGTGTTTGCCGGCATCGTGCTGACTGCCGCCGATACCTTGTCGCACGGCGCGCAGATCACCGGCCTGCAGTTGGTCGGCGACGCGCTGTTCCTCTGCGGTTCCTCGGCCTGGGCCGTGTTTACCCTGTTGCTGCGCCGCTATCCGATGCAGCCGCTGGCGGCGACGGTGGCCACCACGCTGGGCAGCGCCGTGGCCTATCTGCCGATCTGGTGGTTGTTCCTGCCCAGCACATTGGCTCAGGCACCGGTGGCCGAGATTGCCCTGCAGGCGATTTATCAGGGCGTGCTGGTGGTATTCGTCGCGATGCTGCTGTACACCTTCGCGGTGCGCCAGATCGGGGCGCAACCCGTGGCCTTGATGATGGCCGTGGTGCCGGGACTTTCCGCACTGGCGGCGGTGCCGGTGCTCGGCGAACCGCTGTCCCTGCTCTCGCTGGCGGGCCTGGCCGCCGTTACCGCCGGAGCGGTGCTGGGGGCGCGACAGGCGCCGAAGCCGGCGAACTGATCGCCGGACGCGCGCTTCGCGCGCCGCGGCGGACCGATCAGGAGCGGTGGGCTTGCGGGTTCCAGCTGAAGAGGCTGCGGGCTGCCAGGCTCAGGCGGGTCAGCAGGCCCGGGCCCTGACGGGCGGCCGCCGGTACCTGCGGGTTCCAGGAAAACAGCGGGCGCACACTCTCGCCAAGTGCAGCTACGGCAGACATGGCGCTCGCGGCAAGCAGGCGGAAATACAAACCCAGCCGGGCCAGCATCAAGCCCTGGATGCGCTGCATTTCTTCGGCGCGCAGTCTGCGGGCGTTTTGTTCAATCATGGAAACATTGATGGGGGACATGATGGATTCCTTTTTTATTGCGGTGCAACACCGCATGACTGCAATGTAATTACTATTACAGTGAATGACAATCTCTATTAACAGAACAAGATTGATGAAATTTATTCCATAATAGGCCCATGAATCGTGCTGCCCAGATGACTGCCTTTGTCCGTGCCGTGGAAACCGGCGGGTTTTCTGCTGCAGCGCGAGATCTTGGCCTGAGCCCTTCGGCCCTGTCCAAGCTGGTGACACGCCTCGAGGATCGGCTGGGCGCCCGGCTCCTGCACCGGACCACCCGCCGCCTGCAGCTGACGGCCGAAGGCGAGGCCTTTTACGCCAGGGCGCGGCCGATCCTTGCCGCCATGGCCGAGGCCGAGGCCGAAGTCACCGAGGCCGGCGTGAGCGCGCGCGGCCTGTTGCGCCTGCATTGCGGCTCGGCCTTTGGCATGCATCAGCTGGCGCCAGGCATCCCGCGCTTTCAGGAACGCCACCCCGAAGTCGAGATCGACATCACCATCAGCGACCAGCCGCTGGGCGCCATGGAGTCAGGCGTCGACCTGGCGATCCGCATCGGCCCCCTCGACGAGTCGTCGATGGTGGCACGGCGCATCTGCAACCTGGAACGGGTGATTTGCGCCTCGCCCGCCTACCTGTTGCGCCACGGCACGCCGCGCACGCCGGACGACCTGCAACTGCACAACTGCCTGTCGATCACCAGCCTGCCCGCCCTGCGCCGCTGGCCCTTCGATACCGACGACGGCATCCGCGTCGTGCATGTCACCGGCAATGTCGCCGCCAACAACGCCGAGACCGTGCTGCAACTCGCCGTCGCCGGTGTCGGCATCACGCGCCTGACCGATGTCGTGGTCAGCGATGCGATTCGCAGCGGCGCCCTGGTGCCCATCCTCGCCGACTGGCACCACGTCGAACCGGTGCCGCTCTACGCCACCTATCCCAGCGGCCGCAACCTGTCGCCCAAGGTGCGCGCCATGGTGGACTTCCTGGTCGAGGAATTCGGCCGCGCGCCCTGGCGCAAGCCGCGCTGAGCACGGCCTGCGATTACGCCGCACAATGACACCATGGCAACCCTGATCCTGCATCCCGGCAAGGAAAAATCCGTCCTGCGCCGCCATCCCTGGCTGTTTTCCGGCGCCGTCGCGCAGCTCGACGGTCGCGCGCGGCCGGGCGACACGGTCGATGTCGTTTCCCACGAAGGCCGCCCGCTGGGCCGCGCGGCCTGGAGCCCGGCTTCGCAGATCCGGGCACGGATGTGGAGCTTCGCCGTCGACGAGACCATCGACCACGCTTTCTTCAAGCGCCGCGTCGCCGCCTCGGTCGCGCGCCGCGATGCCCTGCCGGAACTCGCCGGGCAGCAGGGCCTGCGCCTGATCCATGCCGAATCCGACGGGCTGCCGGGCGTCATCGCCGATCGCTACGGCGACACGGTGGTGGTGCAGCTGACCACGGCGGGTGCCGACAAGTGGCGTGCCGCCATCGCCGACTCGCTGCAGAAGGCCACCGGCTGCGCGCGCATTTACGAACGTTCCGACGTCGAGGTGCGCAGTCTTGAAGGCCTCGAGTCCGTCACCGGCTGGCTGCACGGCGCTGCGCCCGAAGGCGATATCGTGATCGCCGAAAATGGCGTGCGCATGGCGGTCGACATCGTCGGCGGCCACAAGACCGGCTTCTACCTGGACCAGCGCGAGAACCGCCGCCGCGTCGCGCAACTCGCGCGCGACCGGCGCGTGCTCAACTGCTTCTGCTATACGGCCGGATTCTCATTGCAGGCACTGGCCGGCGGCGCGCGCGAAGTGGTGTCGGTGGACAGCTCCGGCCCGGCGCTGGCCACCGCGCAGCGCAACCTGGCGCTGAATCCGCAACTCGAATCGGCGCGGGCGATCTGGCGCGAAGCGGATGTGTTCGCCGAGCTTCGCAGCCAGCGCGCGGCCAGCGAACGCTACGACCTCGTCATCCTCGATCCGCCCAAGTTTGCCAACACGGCGGCGCACGCCGACCGTGCCGCGCGCGCCTACAAGGACATCAACCTGCATGCCATGCAACTGCTGGCGCCGGGTGGATTGCTGATGACGTACTCGTGTTCCGGCGGGGTCGGCGCCGATCTGTTCCAGAAGATCATCGCCGGCGCGGCGCTCGACGCCGGGCGCACGGCGCGCGTGGTGCAGCACCTGCATGGTGCGGCCGACCATCCGGTCGATCTCGCCTTTCCCGAAGGTGAGTACCTCAAGGGCCTGTTGTTGCAGGTAGATTGAATTTACGTCTCCGGCCGGGCCGGAGACGGCATCCCTTGCGGACGCCGTGCCGCCAGCGCCGACTTTTCGCGAGCGCCGACCTTGACGCCCCGTTTAACGCTTGCGCTTCTCCTCCGGCGGCGGCGCCGGGTTGAAGTTCTCCATGCGGTCCAGTGTCAGCCGGTAGCCGGCCGAGCCCCAGGGCGTGTTGGCGTACTGCAGGCTCATGGTGCCGCTGACCCAGACCGTGTCCATGCTGTGCAGGTTGGTGACGGGCTTTTTCGTCACGACGTGGATGATCTGGTTGGCCGGCGGCGGCGGGCTGTGGATGCAGGCGCCGAAGTAGGGCACCAGCAGGAATTCGGATACCTTGTTGCCCTTGACTTCAAGCGGGATGGCGAAGCCCGGCAGCCTGACTTTGGCTCCGGCCAGCGTCGGCTCGGTGGGTGCGGCATCCCATAGCGCGCGCATCTTCTCCAGCGCTTCCATGGCGCGCGGGTCGGAGTCCTGCAGCTTGCCGAGGTCGAGCGCCTTGAGGTCCTTGGCCGGATCCCAACCCTTGGGCACCAGGGCTTCCCATTTGATTTCCTTGTAGTCGTCGGCCGCGTGCAGGGGCGGGGCGAGGCAGAGGGCGAGCAGGAGCAGGAGTTTTCGCATGGGTTTCCTCAAAGTTTCGGCGTCAGTCCGTCGGCCAGCGACATGCGCCAGGCGCGCCAACCCGGGATCAGGCTGGCGACGAGTCCGGTGGCAATGACCGCGCCGATCAGCGCGAGTTCCTCAGGCCCCGGCCAGCGTGTGCCGAGCACCACGCCGAGGCGGTCCAGCAGCCAGGGCGCGGCGAGGCTGCTGCCGATGGTCAGCAGCACGAGGCCGAGCAACGCGCCGGCCGTGGTGACCAGCACGCCTTCGGCGGTCAGCATCAGGAACATGTCGCCCGGGCCGGCGCCCAGCGCGCGCAGGATGGCGAGTTCGCGGCGGCGCTCGTTGAGCCCGGCCAGCAGCGTCGCGGCCAAGCCCGCCAGGCCGACCAGCACCACCAGGGCGGAGACGGCAAGCAGAGTGCGTTCCATCATCGCGATGCTGGCCCACAACTCGTCCAGCGCGACGCCGGGCAGGACCGCCAGCAGCGGCTCGCCGCGATACTGGTTGACGAAGCGCTGCATGCGGAACACGTCGCCGCGCTGTTTGAGGCCGACCAGCGCCGCGGTGATCTGCTTCGGCTGCAGGTCGAATTTGGCGACCAGTTCGGCGGGGATGCTCAGGCCCGGCACCGGGGCGCCGCCGATCCAGTCGAGGTGCAGCGCGCTGATTGATTCCAGGCTGACGTGTACCGTGCGGTCCACCGGCGTGCCGGTCGGCGCGAGGATGCCGGCGACGCGGAAGGGCTTGTCGCCGTGCGCCGGGCCGAGCTCGCCGGGGCCGTGGTTGAGGGTGATGGTGTCGCCCTTGCGATAGCCCAGGCGGCGCGCAACCTCGCTGCCGAGCACCGCTTCGAAAGTGCCGGCGAAGGGCTGACCGTCGGCGAACTTGAGTGCTTCGCTTTCGCCGTGGCGGAACAGCCGGAAGTAGTCGGCGCTGGTGCCCAGCACCGGGAAGCCGCGATGCGAATCGCCCAGCGCCAGCGGCAGCGCCCAGTCCACCGCCGGGTGCGTGGCGATGGCGCGGTAGCTGTCCCAGGCGATGCCGTTGTTTGCGGCGCCGGCATGGAATACCGCGTAGAGCATCAATTGCACGCTGCCGGTGCGTGCGCCGACCACGAGATCGACGCCGGATACCGATTGCGTGAAGCTCTGCCGCGCATCGACCCGCAGGCGCTCGACCGCGAGCAGCAGCGTCACCGCCAGCGCGATGGCGACGAGTGTCAGGCCCAAGGTCAGGCGCCGGCTCCAGGCCGAAAGCGCGGCGAGGCGCAATACCGCTCCAATTGCGCCATCCCCCCGCCCCCTTCCCGGGGAAGGGGGTGACGCGGGTTCGCCGCCTTGCGGCTCAATGTTTGTGGTGGCGCTCATGTCACGGACTCGGTCGCGGCCGTGTTGATCTCGTGCAGCGCGACGCTGCGATCGAAATGCCCCGCCAGGCGCTGGTCATGGCTGACGAAGACCAGCGCGGCGCCGACCGCCGCCGATTCCTGCAGCAGCAGGTCGATGAAGACCTGCTGGCGTTCGGCGTCGAGCGCCGAGGTCGGCTCGTCGGCGATCAGGATTTCCGGGCGGCCGATCAGCGCGCGCGCCGCGGCGACGCGCTGCTGCTGGCCGACGGAAAGTTCGCCGGCAGGCTTGCGCCAGCTTTCCGGCTGCAGGTCGAGGTGGCGCAGCATGCGCTCGGCTTCGGCGCGCGGGTCGGCTCCGGCGCGCTCGCGGCGGCGCGCGGAAAAGGTGCAGGGCAGCAGCACGTTGTCGATCGCCGGCAGCCAGGGCAGCAGGTTGAACTGCTGGAACAGGAAACCGATGTGGTCGGCGCGGAAGCGGTCGCGGGCGCGGCTGGAGAGGCGCGTGATGTCGGTGCCGAGAAGTTCGATGCGGCCGGCTTGCGGCAGGGCGACGCCGCCGAGCAGGCCGAGCAGGGTGCTTTTGCCGCTGCCGCTGGCGCCGTGCAGGAAGACGCGTTCGCCTGCGGCAAGTTCGAAGCCTTGAATGTCGAGGCAGGCCGCCTGTCGCGGCCAGCGAAAGACCAGGTCGGTGATTCGCAGCGCCGTCATGGATCGGTCGCTACCAGGTGATTGCAGGATTCTTCGGCGTCAGCCGCGCCGCGCCCTGCCCGGTGGGCCCGACGCGCCGCGCTTCCAGGCGGTAGAGGCGCTTGAAGTGTTTGAAGAGGCCGGTCTCGATGGATTTCAGTGCTGCGGGTTTGGCGCAGCGATAAACATAGCTTGCATCGATGTCGCCATGGTCATCGGCTCCGGCCTTGGCGCCGAATGCCGGCATGACAACCTTGGGCGGCTGAGGCTTGCACTCGGCGGCCGGCGTCGGCACGAACAGCGCGGCATCGCCGAGGGCCTTTTCCGCCGCGGCGAGTGCCGCCTTCTCGCGCTCGCTCTTCGGCGCGCGCTCGAAGCCGACGGCGGCATCGAGCGGCAGCTCCAGGCTGATGGCGATGCTGTCCTTGTCGATCACGACGTCGAGCTTGCCCTCGCCGTGGGCGTGTTGGGCATGGGCCGGCAGGGCAAACGCGGCGAGCAGGGCGAACAAATGCATCGGACGCATGGTGTGTCTCCGTAGATTGGTTAATGCGAATGACCGCCGCTGCCGAACACCACTAAGGCGATGCCGGCGGCGAGCAGCAGGCCGTGCCAGCCGACCGATTTCGTTTCGCGCTTGAGGCGCGGCATCAGGTCGGCAATGGCGATGTAGAGGAAGCTCGCGGCGGTGATGGTGAGGATGTAGGGAACCCAGTCGCGGGCGCTCTCGAAGGCGAAATAGCCGATGATGCCGCCGGCCACCGCGGTCAGGCTGGACACGCCGTTCCACAGCAGCGCGCGGCCGCGCTTCCAGCCGGCGGCGAGCAGGATGGCGAAGTCGCCGGCTTCCTGCGGCACTTCGTGGGCGATGATGGCCAGCGTGGTGCCCCAGCCCAGCGCGGGATCGGCGAGGAAGGCCGCCGCGATCAGGAGGCCGTCGGTGAAGTTGTGGAAGCCGTCGCCGACCAGGATCGACAGGGTTTCACCCTGGCTGCCGGCGACACCGTGATGGTGGTGGCCATGGGTGTGGTCGTCGCACTGCACGTCGCCCTGATGTGCGTCGGGATCCGTGCCGGCGTGGGCGTGGCGCCACAGCGCGTATTTTTCCAGCATGAAGAAGGCAAGGATGCCGCCTAGCAGCAGCGGGAACACCTCGCGCGGCGTCAGGCCGCTTTCCAGCGCCTCGGGCAGCAGGTGCAGCGTCGCCGTCGCCAGCAGCAGGCCGGTGGAAAAGCTCACCGTGAATCCCAGCCACTTGCGCGGCAGGCCGAACATCACCAGCGCGGCGCCGGCCACGCTGAGCAGGCCGCCGAGCAGGCAGGCGAGGACGATCTGGGTAAGCAGGGATGCGGACATCGGGGCTGTTTGGCGCGGGCGCCGTGAAACGGGAGGCGCCATTCAATCACAGCAAGGCCACTAATGCAACAGTGTTGCATTTGCCGGCGGGCTATGGTTTCATGCGCACATGGTCCGCGCATCCGCCACCGCCGAAGAATCCCTGTCGTCCGAACTGATCCGCGCCGCCGGCGTCAAGGTTACGCGCGGCCGGGTGCGCGTGCTCGACGCGCTGCGCGCTGCGCGCCAGCCGCTGTCGCATGCGGAAATGGAAGCGCTGCCGGCCGGCGCCGGCGATGCCGCGATCGACCGCGTCACGCTTTACCGCGTGCTCGATTCGCTGGTGGCCTGCGGCCTGGCGCTGAAGGCGGTGGATACGCGCGGCGTGTTCCGCTTTTCCGCTGCCGGGGCGCAGCGCCGGCATGCCGATCACATCCATTTCCGCTGCACCGATTGCGGCGGAGTGTTCTGCCTCAAGGCCGAACCACCGCCACCGCCGAAGTTGCCGCGCGGCTTTCGCCTGAACGAGGTCGCCTATGACGTACGCGGCCTGTGCGCCGGCTGCTCGCCGCACGCGGCGAGCCCCGCGCGCGCCTGAGACGGCGCGCCTTTACGGCTTCGAAACAATGCGCATCCTGAGGCATTTCCTGCTGGCGCTGATCCTGCTGGCGACGCAGCAGGCCGCGCTCCTGCATGTCCATGCCGGCGCCGGCGAGGCGGACGCGCATGCCATGGCGGCGGGCGGCGACGAAACGCCGGACGAGTCCGGTACGCCTGCCTGTGCCGACTGCATAGCCTTTGCCGGCACCGTGCCGGCGCCGCCGGCGAGTTTGCAGGCATTTCCCGGCGGCGCTTTGCGCCAGGTGCACCTGCTTGCCGCCGTGTCGCCAGCGCCGACTTTTTCTTTTCCGGCGGCATATCGCAGCCGCGCCCCACCCGCGCTTCCAATCTGACCATTGAATTCAGCCGGCCGTCGCCTTGTCGCGGCGGCCGTTGCCTTTGTCATTTTGGAGAAAACCATGAGGTGCACATCCCTGATCGTGCTGGCCGCCACCGGCGTGCTGGCCAGCATTCCGGCGTCGGCCGCCGATGCCGACCTGAAAGCCCTGCGCGAGGAAATCGCGCAGATGAAGCAAGCCTACGAACAGCGCATCAAGGCGCTGGAATCCCGGTTGGAGAAGGCCGAGACAACGGTGGTCAAGGCCGAAGCCAGCGCCACCGAGGCGCAGGCCAGCGCCCGGCAGGTCGCCGCGCGCCCGGCGCCGGCCAATGCCTTCAACCCGGAAATCTCGCTGATCCTGCAGGGGCGCTACAAGGACATGAAGGAGGTGCCGGAGCGCATCATCACCGGCTTCTGGCCCGCCGCCGGCCACGACCATGGCGGCGGTTCGGGCGAGGCCAACCAGCGCGGCTTCTCGCTCGACCACAGCGAGCTGGTGTTTGGCGCCAACATCGACCCGTGGTGGCGCGGGCAGCTGATGCTCGGCGTGAGGGACGAGGAGGTCGAGGTCGAGGAGGCCTGGGTCCAGACCCTGGCCATCGGCCACGGCATCGGGCTCAAGGGCGGACGCGTCCGCTCCGGGCTCGGCTACCTCAACGAACAGCATCCCCACGCCTGGGACTTTTCCGACGCCCCGCTGATGTACACGGTGATGTTCGGCGAGCATGCAAGCTACGCCCAGGACGGCCTGCAGTTGAAGTGGGTGGCGCCGACCGAGACCTTCATCGAGCTTGGCGCCGAGATCGGGCGCGGCGCGGAGTTCCCGGGTACGGACCGCAACAAGAACGGTGCCGGCAACGCCACGCTTTTCGCGCACGTCGGCGGCGACCTTGATGCCAGCAACAACTGGCGCGCCGGGGTTTCCTATCTCCGCACCAGGGCCAAGGATCGCGAGGCCCATTTCGAGGACGTCGGCGGGCTCGAAGCGCAGGGCGTCTTCGACGGCGATTCGCGCACCTGGATCGCCGACTTCGTCTGGAAATGGGCGCCGGAGGGCAATCCGAAGTACCGGAACTTCAAGCTGCAGGGCGAATGGTTCCAGCGCAGGGAAGAGGGTACGCTCAACTGCCTCGACGAGGTTCTGGTCGGCAACGCCTGCGATCCGGGCCTCGTCGGCGCCAGCGTCCTGAGCGACTACAAGACCCGCCAGTCCGGCTGGTACCTGCAGGGGGTCTACCAGTTCACACCGAACTTGCGCGCGGGATTGCGCTACGACCGCCTCGACTCCGGCCATCGCGACTTCGGCATCAACGCCGCCAACCTCGTCGTCGACAACTACAACCCGAGCCGCAGCAGCCTGATGGCGGACTACAGCTGGAGCGAGTTCGCGCGGGTTCGCCTGCAGTTTGCGCAGGACAAGTCGATGCAGGGCGTCACCGACAACCAGGTGACCCTGCAATACATCATGAGCCTGGGCGCCCACGGCGCCCACAAGTTCTAGGAGCCCGCCGTCATGAAACATTTAATGCTCGTCCTGTTTGCCATCGCCTCCATGCCGGCCGTCGCGGCGCTCAAGGTCTTCGCCACGGTGCCCGAATGGGGCGCACTGGCGCGGGAAATCGGCGGCGACCAGGTGCAGGTCTTCACCGCCACCACGGCCTTGCAGGATGCACATCACGTCGATGCACGGCCCTCGCTGATCGCGCGGGCGCGCAGCGCCGATCTGCTGATCGCCACCGGTGCCGAGTTGGAGGTCGGCTGGCTACCTGTGGTGCAGCGCGAATCCGGCAATCCGCGCATCCAGTCAGGCCAAGCCGGATACTTCGAGGCGGCCGGCGCGGTACGCATGCTGGAAGTGCCGACGCGGCTGGATCGTGCCGACGGCGACGTACATGCCGCCGGCAACCCGCATATCCAGACCGATCCGCGCAACTTCCTGGCGGTGGGCGAGGGGCTCGCGGCGCGCATGGCGCAGCTTGATCCGGCGAATGCCTCCGCCTACCGCAGCGGCTATGCCGCCTTCGCCGATCGCTGGCGGGCCCAGATCAAGTGCTGGGAAGTTCAGGCGGCGCCGCTAAAGGGGGTGGCCGTGGTTTCGCAGCACAAGGCCTGGGCCTATCTTTACGACTGGCTGGGCCTGCGCGAGGTGGCTGCGCTGGAGCCCAAGCCCGGCGTCGAGCCGTCGCTGGCCCATCTGGCCCTGGTGCGCGACCAGGCGGCGACGAGCCGCCCGCGGATGGTGATCCGTGCCGCCTACAATTCGGCGCGACCCTCGGAGTGGTTCGCGAAGGAGGCCAAGGTGCCGGCCGTGGTGCTCCCGTTCACGGTCGGCGCGCCGGAGGCGGCCGACCTGACGGCGCTGTTCGAGACCACGGTGCAGCGCCTGCTCAAGGGTTTGTGACGTGAGTCTCTCGGCGACTGATCTTGGCCTGCTGGCGGCACCGTTCGCCGCCGGACTGGTGGTGCTGGCGACCCATGTGCCCTTGGGCATCACCGTGCTCCGGCGCGGCATCATCTTCATCGATCTCGCCGTGGCGCAGGTGGCCGCGCTCGGTGTCATCGTTGCCGGACTCGTGCATCTTGACGAGCGTTGGGGCGGCTTCGGCGCCCAGCTTTCGGCGGGCCTTGCCGCCCTGGGCGCGGCGGCGCTGCTGACAGCCTGTGAGCGACGCTGGCCGGAGATCCAGGAGGCGCTGATCGGGCTGCTGTTCGTCTTCGCCGCCGCCGCCGGCATCCTCCTGCTGGCGGGCAATCCGCACGGCGGCGAGCACCTGCGTGACCTGTTGGCCGGCCAGATTCTGTGGGCGGGCTGGGGCCAGATCGGCGTCGTGGCCGCGCTGTCGGCTGCCGTACTGGCAGGCCGTGCATGGTTCGCGCGCAGCGGAGGCGGAGGCGAAGGCCTGGCTTTTTACGCGCTGTTTGCCGTTGCCGTCACCGCATCCGTACAGCTGGTAGGCGTGCTGCTGGTATTTGCCAGCCTGATTGCGCCGGCGGTGGCAACCCGAGCCTTGAGCGGCACTCGCCGCCTGGCCGGCGCTTTCTGCGTCGGTGCCCTGGGCTACGGAGGCGGGCTTGCCGCCTCGCTGGTATTCGACTTACCTGCCGGCGCCGCCATCGTTTGCCTGCTGGTCCCGCTGGCCGTCGCCGGCTTGTTTGTCTGGCGCCGTCCCGCCAGCGCCGACTTTTCATAAAACCTGCCATGGAAGGAGTGGCCGCCGGGATGGGCGCTCCCGGTGAACCGTGAGCGGCGAACGCGCCCACATGGTGTAGCGAAGCGGCCGACCTGTCCGCCACCTTCGAGGAGACGGCGCAGATCGCGGTTCCGCCGTGGAGTTGCCGCCTGCCGCGCCGTTGGCCGCGGATTGGCTGAACCTCCCGCCGGTTGGGGATGTGATCCCTCGTTTATACTGGGAAGTCCCAAACAACCAGCGGTTTCCTGAATCCGCGGTAGCGTAGTGGCCGACGACGACGATCTGATGGACCTCGATTTCACGGTGCCCGGTGCGTTTGAAACGCATGCGGAAGAGCCTTCTGCACCTGAAATCGTCGCTGAACCGGAAGCCGCGGCCCCGCCTCCGCCCCCGGTGCGCGCACCCTTGCCGCCGGCGCTGGCCGAGGCGGCCAGAATGTATGCCGCCGGACAGGAACTGGACGCAATGCGCCGGCTGGAGACCGCAATCAAGAATGGTGAAGACCTTGGCGATGCAGAGGTACGCGCCTGGGGCTGCCTGTTCGAATTGCTGCAGGCCCTTGGCCGCCGTCCGGCGTTTGATGCCCTGGCGCTGACTTTCGCGCGGCGCTTCGAGAAATCGCCGCCAGCCTGGAGTGCCGCCGCCGACGAGGGAAATACCGCTACGGAAACCACCGGCGGGCGTGCCCATGTATCCCTGAGCGGCGTATTGAATGCCAATGTCGGCGAAGTCCTCAGGCAGACCATGAAGCTGGCCGCCACCAGCACCCTGGTGCGCATGGACGTGGCCAAGCTGACGGACGCCGACAACAATGGCGCAACCCTGCTGATGCGGGCCATGGCGGCCCTGAAGAAAGCCAGGAAGGAAATGGTATTCGGCAGCCCCGAACATCTGGCGGGGATCCTGGCATCGAAGGTCGTGCCGGGCGAGCGCAGCAACGAGGCGATGTGGCTGCTCCTGCTCGAGCTCTACCAGCAGGCATTCCGCCAGGAGGCGTTCGAGGAGGCTGCGGTGAACTACGCCGTTACCTTCGAGGTTTCGCCGCCATCCTGGGAGGCTTTGCCGGTGCGGCACGATGAGCCGCCACCGTCCCTGTCGCCACCGCCCAAGGCGGAAGGCTTTACCTTGCACGACCAGTTGCTCGGTGCCAGCGTCGCCGACTTCGCCCCGCTCGAAGCCGCGCTGGCCGGCCGCGAAGAGTTCGACATCGATGCCCGCAAGCTGGTGCGCATCGACGCCGCCAGCGCCGGGCATTTGCTGGAAGTGCTTACGCGCCTCCATGCGGCCGGCAAGAAGCTGCGCATCACCGGCCTCAGCACGCTCGTGGCGGCGTTTCTGGAAACGCTCGGATTTGACGACGTGGCGGTATTGCGCTCGCGCGCCATCTAGGATCAGAGAACGGTCCGGCAGGAGTTCCATGGAGCAATATCACGGCACCACCATCCTTTCCGTGCGTCGCGGCAGCAGCGTGGCGCTGGGCGGCGACGGCCAGGTCACGCTCGGCAACATCGTAGTCAAGGCCACGGCGCGCAAGGTGCGGCGGCTCTACAACGAACAGATCCTGGCCGGCTTCGCCGGCGGCACGGCGGATGCCTTCACGCTGTTCGAGCGTTTCGAGGCCAAGCTGGAGCAGTACCAGGGCAACCTGTTGCGCGCCGCCGTCGAACTGGCCAAGGACTGGCGCACCGACCGCATGCTGCGCCGCCTGGAGGCCATGCTGTCGGTCGCCGACAGCGAGCATTCGCTGATCATCACCGGCAATGGCGACGTGCTCGAGCCGGAGTACGGCATCGTCGCCATCGGCAGCGGCGGGGCCTACGCGCAGTCCGCGGCGCGCGCGCTGCTGGAGAACACCGGCCTGACGCCCGCCGAGATCGTCAAGAAGTCGCTTGAAATCGCCGGCGACCTCTGCATCTACACCAATCAGAACCATCTGATCGAAACCCTGAATTGACCATGTCGCCCGCCGCGGCATGGCTGTGCGTCGGCCTGCCGGCGCCGCGTCGAAAGGCCGTGCAATGTCCGCCATGACCCCCGCCGAAATCGTTTCCGAGCTCGACAAGAACATCGTCGGCCAGTCGCGCGCCAAGCGTGCCGTGGCGATCGCCCTGCGCAACCGCTGGCGGCGCATGCAGGTCGCCGAGCCCTTGCGTACCGAGATCACGCCGAAGAACATCCTGATGATCGGGCCCACGGGTGTGGGCAAGACCGAGATCGCGCGGCGCCTGGCGCGCCTGGCCAATGCGCCCTTCATCAAGATCGAGGCGACCAAGTTCACCGAGGTCGGCTATGTCGGCCGCGACGTCGATACCATCATCCGCGACCTGGCCGAGACGGCGATCAAGAACGCGCGCGAAGAGGCCATGCGCATCGTCCGCGACCGCGCCATGGACGCCGCCGAGGACCGCGTGCTGGACGTGCTGCTGCCGCCCGCGCGCGGGGTCGGCGCCGGCGAGGCGGCGGAAGACAGCGGCACGCGCCAGAAATTCCGCAAGAAGCTGCGCGAAGGCGGGCTCGACGACAAGGAGATCGAGATCGAAGTCGCTCAGCCTCAGGCCAGCATGGAAATTTTTGCGCCGCCGGGCATGGAAGACCTGACCCAGCAGATCCAGGGCATGTTCCAGAACATCGGCGGCGGCAAGAAGCGCCAGCGCAAGATGAAGATCGCCGACGCGCTGAAGTCGCTGGCCGACGAAGAGGCTGCGCGGCTGATCAATGACGAGGAAGTCAAGGCCGAGGCGCTAAAGAACGTCGAGCAGAACGGCATCGTTTTCCTCGACGAAATAGACAAGATCGCCTCGCGTTCCGAAGCGCACGGCGCCGAGGTCTCGCGCCAGGGCGTGCAGAGGGACCTCCTGCCGCTGGTCGAGGGCACGACGGTCAGCACCAAGTACGGCATGATCAAGACCGACCACATCCTGTTCATCGCCAGCGGCGCCTTTCACCTGGCCAAGCCCTCCGACCTGATCCCCGAGCTGCAGGGCCGCTTCCCGATCCGCGTCGAGCTCGATTCGCTGTCGGTGGACGACTTCGAACGGATACTCACCCAGACCGATGCCTGCCTGACGCGACAGTACCAGGCCCTGCTGGCGACCGAAGAGGTGACGCTGGAGTTCGCCGCCGACGGCATCAAGCGCCTGGCCGAGATCGCCTTCCACGTGAACGAGAAGACCGAAAACATCGGCGCGCGCCGGCTCTACACGGTGATGGAAAAGCTGCTCGAGGAAATTTCATTCGACGCCGGCAGGCGCGGCGGCGAGAAACTCGTCATCGATGGCGGCTACGTCGACGCCAAGCTCGGCGCTCTGGCGAAAAACCAGGACCTCTCGCGCTACGTCTTGTGATAGCGCTCCTGGAACGCATTGCCGGCATCGTATTCCCGATCTATGCCGTGGTCGCGGTCGGTTATGCCTACGGGCGCTGGAAGAAGCCCGACATGGCCTTCGCCAATACGCTCAACATGGACATCTTCGTTCCGGCGCTGGTGTTCGCCGCGCTGGCGTCGAAGTCTTTCGACATCGCGCAGAACCTGCCGCTCCTGCTCGGCACCACCGCCGTGGTGCTCGGCACGGGACTGCTGGCCTGGCCGGTGGCGCGCCTGATGGGCGTGGCGACCAACACCTTCGTGCCGCCGATGATGTTCAAGAATTCCGGCAACATGGGTTTGCCGCTGGCGGTGCTGGCCTTCGGCGAAGCGGCGCTGCCGGCTGCCGTGGTGCTGTTCTTCATCGAAAATTTCCTGCACTACTCGCTGGG
>CAIZHL010000597.1 GCA_903932755.1 uncultured beta proteobacterium | reverse complement strand
GGTTGTCGCTGTCGTTGTACTGGTAGGCGACCTTGAGGTTCATCTTGTCGATCGGCTTGGTCGTCAGCGCCACGTCGAGCAGGGTCTTGACCACCTTGCCGTCGAGCGAAGTGCGCGGCGGGACGTTGCCCGCGGCGCCGGTGGCCAGGTTCGCCGAATAGGGCAGGAAGTTATCGTCCTGGCGCGCGATGCTGTAGGCGAACTTGCCCGTCAGGCGCGTGCTCTTGCTGTAGTTGTAGCCCGCATTGGCGTAGATCTGATGGTAGTTGTTGCTCGGCGCCAGCGACATGCGTCCCTCGAACTGTGCGGCATTCGCCGTGAAGGGATTGCGCACGTTGAAGGCGTTCAGGTCGTTGTCGAACTTCGAGTAGGTGTAGCCCGCCTGCAACTGGAGCGCCTTCGTGGTGTAGGAGAGGATGGCTTCCATCTGCCGGGTGCGGTCGTCGATCTCGTAGGGGACGAGGACGGAGCGGCCGCCGGCAAAACTGAAAGGCATCCCGGTCAGGCGGGTGCCGTCGCGGCGATCCTCGCGGTAGTTGACCTTGAAGTCCCATTCCTTGCCGAGCAGGCCGGCGAGGCCGAAGCGGTAGATGTCGCGCTCCTGCTCGATCTTGAAGCGGCGCAAACGCGGATTGATATCCGCGATGTCATCGGCGCCGCCGGCGGCGGCGAAAGCCGCGGGCAGGGTCAGGTTGCTGCTGCCCAGACCATCATGGATGAAGGAGGTGGTGTCCCATTGCGAGCGCTGGATGCGGTCGTAGTTGAAGGATGCGGACCATTTGCCCTGGATGCCGCCCTCGCCCGAAATCTTGCGCGAATCGAGGCCCAGGGTCGAGCCGTGGATCTGCCAGTACTGCGCGTCGTTGGCTTCGTCGCGCGACAGCCAGTTGAAGCCTGCCAGCGGGAAGCCGCCCTGGTCGGTCAGTCCCGAGAACTGGCCGAAGCGGTAGGAGTCGTTCGAGTTGTAGCCGACGCCGAGTTCGACGTAATTGTCCGACCAGCGCGACATGTCGGCGTCGCGAAACAGCACGTCCGAATCACGGAACAACCGGGCCGTGAGCACGGGGTCGGCAAAGGACGGCGCCGCGGCCAGCGCGGCGAGGGCGGCGCCGACCGCAAGGGCGATGGTACGGCGACGTAGCGGCGCGGAAAATTTCTGTTTCATGGCATCACCTGTGGGCAATGTGTGTCGTCTTAGCGCTGCAAACGCGCGCCGGAAGGATGGTTGCTGCCATGAACCTTCATGTGGCAGTTGACGCATGAATTGCCGACCACCCGCTGCGCGTTGCCGGCGGTAGCCCCGCCGGGCAGGGACTGGCGGCCGAAGGCGGTATTGGAGTGGTTTAAGGAATCCTGGTGGCATTGCTGGCACAGGTAGGGCATGCGCGTCTTGAGCATGGGCGCGTTGTTGGTGCCGTGCGGGTTGTGGCAGTTGGTGCAGTCATCCTGCGCCGAACGGTGCTCCCAGAGGAAGGGACCGCGGAGCTGGGCGTGGCAGGTGTAGCAGGTTTCATTCACCGAGTTCTTCTGCAGCGAGGCGCGCGTCGTCGAGCCGTGCGGGGCATGGCAGGAGGAGCAGGCGAAGAAGCCTGTCTTGGTCGGATGGGTGGACATGCGCTGCAACTCCGCGCGGCGGTCCTGATGGCATTCGAAGCAGACGCTGGCCTGGGTCTCGGACACCATCACCGGATCCTTGGAGGCGTGCACGCGGTGGCAGCTGGCACAGGACTGCTTGGTCTGCTCGTGCTTGCTGCCTTGCCAGTGGATGCGCGCGCCGGATTCATGGCAGTTGAGGCAGGCCGCATTCTGCGGTTCGGCCGGCGACTTCTTGCCGAAGGTGACCGGCACCAGGCCTGCCGTGCGCGGCCGCTTGTTGTGTTCGGTCAGGTCGCCGTGGCAGGTGCCGCACATGGCGTCGGCCGGATCACCGGTGATCGACTTGCCGGTGGCTGCCGGCGTGCGGGCGTCGCCCTTGACCCCGTGCTTGGTCTTGGCGATGCCATAGAAGCCTTCGTGGCATTCGACGCAGGGTTTGGTCGCGCCGGACTCAGCGCGCGAGCGTACCGGCTCGTCCGCATTCGCCGCCGCCTGGGCGAAGGCGCTGGCGGACAGCCCGGCCGTCATCAGCATGGCCAGGCCGACCGCGGCTGCGCGACATTTCTGGATTGTCAGGTTCATGGTTCTGTCTCGTTCCGGCGATGCGTTTGCCCGATTCCCGGGTGGAATTTGCTTCCAAGTTTGGCGGATTTCACGCCAATCTTTACAAACAACATTATTAAAGTTCTATTTGATGTTGATTCGAACAGACTTTTATTTTTCTTGCAAGGTGTTTCGTGAGAGGTCTGACCACCACCGGGGGCCAAAGTGTTCTTTCTTAGCAACAAAGAGTTTTCCTCCAGATGGATTTTTCATCTGAAGAAAAAACCACTTATGAACTGTGGGTTACGTGATTTAGTTAATAAACCACGCGAAATAATGGGCCACCCGACCCCGGAAAGGTCGGGTATGGCGAAAATCAGGGTGTGGAATGCATCCCGCCGGGAGGCGGGACTATTGCGGGCCTACTTGTTGCGCGTGGCGATGTAGTCGGCGACGATTTTGGCTTCGTTGCCCTTGAGGTCGTCGGTGACGCCTTCTTCCTTGTGGGTCTTGTTCTTGGTCAGGCGCGCGACGACGCATTCCCAGTCGCCCTTGTACTTTTCCTGGATGCCCTTCATCGGCGGGCCGGTTTTTTTCTGCACGTAGGCGTGACATTGCGGGCAGCCGACGCGCTCGATGATCGCCTTGGCACCGGCTTCGTCGACAGTTCCCAGCGGTGCCCCGGTAGGTGCGGCACAGGGCGGCAGGTCGGAGCCGTCGCGATAGGCGATTTTCTTCTTGCCACCTGCGGCCGCCGCATCGGCCTTGGCGGCGGGTTCCTTCGCCGCGGGCTCGGCTTTCCTTGCGGCCTGGGCTTCGGCTTCCTTCTTGGCCTTGGCCTCGGTTTCGAGCCGGGACTTGTCTTCGGCTTCGCGTTTCTGTGCGGCGAGCGCATCGGCATCGCGCCTGGCTTTGGCTTCCGCTTCGCGTTTGGCCGCCTGGGCGTCGGCGTCGCGTTTGGCCGCGGCTTGCGCCTCGGCATCGCGGCGGGTCTTTTCCTCGCTTTCGCGCTTGATCGCGTCCAGCGCCGCCGTGTCCTTGCGGGCTCTGGCATCGGCCTCGCGTTTGGCCAGCGCTTCCTTCTCCTGTTTCGCCGCGGCTTCCCGCTTGGCCAGGGCTTCGGCGTCGCGCTGGGCCTGGGCCTTGGCTTCGGCTTCCTGCCTGGCTTTGGCGGCGGCATCCTTACCCGCCAGTGCCTTGGCTTCCGCCTCCTGTCTGGCCCTGGCTTGAGCATCCTTTTTGGCCTGAGCCTTGGCTTCCGCCGCAGCCTTGGCCTTGTCTTCGGCGTCCTTCTTGGCCTGGGCCTTGGCGTCCGCTGTCGCCTTGGCCTTGGCTGCGGCTTCCTCCTTGGCCTTGGCTGCGGCCAGGCGCTTGGCTTCCGGACTGCCGGGCTTCGGCTTTGCGGCTTCTGCCGCAGCCTGTTCCTCGAAGGTGGTCGCGGCCAGCCATTCGGACATGGCACGGATTTCTGCGGCCGAAACGGCCTTTATCTCATTGGCATGACTGGGCGCGGCAGAAATCGCGGCCGAGGTTTTGGTCGGGTCGCCCTTCAGGGCGGCCTTCATGGTTTTCACGGAAGGCGCGGTGCTGCGCGCCTCGTGGAAATGGCAAAGGTTGCACTGCTTCTGCGTGAACAGCTTGCGTCCGTCGGCGCCGGTTTGCGCCTGCGCGGAGGCTGACAGCAGCCCGATCAGAACGACTGAGCCGATGTGCAGGGGGAGGTGGAGGAACGCCGGTTTCATCTGTCGAGCCTCAGGCGCCGGGTTGTCCGCTGAACATTTCCATCGCCTTGACCAGGCTGCGCCGCATCCGGTTGAAGGAGACGCTGAGCTGGGCGACTTCGTCCGAGCCCTGTTCGTTGAATTCGCCCATCTCGAAATTGCCCTTGCTGATCTCGTCGGCGATGTTTGCCATTACGCTCACGCGGCTGATGATCAGCGAGTTCAGCATCAGGTTGAGCAGGATGAATACCGCCGCGAATACCCCGACCAGCGTGGTCATGAAGGTGACGAACATGCGTTCGGCATTGGCGACGGATACCGAGAGCGGAACCATGACGATCTGGGCGCCGACGATTTCCTTCAGCTTCCAGCCGTAGCCGTTGTCGCCGTAGATCGCGACCATTTTCGGCGGTGCCTTTTCCGGCGTGGTGTGGCAGCCCAGGCAGCCCGACTGCTTGATCTGGATCGGGCGGGCGAGATACAGGTAGGGTCCCTTGACGGTCTGGCGCACCCCCCACTCTTCCTGCTTGTTCGTATCGCTGCGGAAGGAGTTGATGATCTTGGCTTCCCAGTCGACCGGCTTGTGCTTGACGTTGGTCGGATTGAGCGCGACTTCGCGGTAGCTGTATTCCGGGTAGCGTTTCGATACCGCCTCCATGACCTTGTTGGCGGCATAGGCGGGAATGCCCATCATGAGCATTTCCTCGTCCTCTTCGGTTTCGCGCAGGTTCGGGCCGACTTCGTTTACGGCCCAGGTGCGTGCGGAAAGGATCGTCTCCATCAGCACACCGGCATTTGACAGCACTTCGTCGCGGGCGTTTTCGTTGAGCTGGCGGTATGAGAGGTAGCCGGAGGCGCCAAGCGCCAGCCCGAACACCACCACCAACATTGAATTGAATTTCGCCCTGAGCTTCATGGCAGGTCTCCGCCGGATTGTTCAAAAATCAAGAATAACATGAGCCGTCGCAGGAAATCCCGCGCACGTGGCGCAGCGCCATGATTCGTGCGGCGGGTCGACCGAAAGGATGCCGCCTGATTGCGCCTCACAAAAGCCGCGTTGGTCGGGTAATATGTCTAAAATCTATAATATCAATTGTGCAGGTAATTGCCGCCCGCTCGGGCGGCATGCAGACCCGCCAATTCCGGAGAATCGTGACGCCGTGACGGCACCAGTCAGCGCACCCGTATCGACAACAGTCTTCGCCTTTGACATTGTGGGCGGGGAGTCCTTTGCCGGCCGGGTTCTGGAAAGTTTCGACCGGATCGTGGCCGCCGCCGGCGGACTCGGGTTCCTGGAACATGATCCCGGCAAGCCGAACCTCACCCTGACCCTCGCCCCCGAAGCGGCGATCGCCGAAGCCTTGAGCCGGATCGCCGCAGCTCTGGCCGACTTCGATGGTGCCGTGATCCCGTTTCGCGCCCGCGCGCTGGGCCATTACGGTGTCGTCTTCCGCACCGACGCGGCGGGGCAGGTTAGCTTTGCCGGTTCCGCGATCCGTGCCACGCAGAGCGCCTTGCGCCGTGCCCCGGGCAACGGCGGCCTGATGGCGACGCGCGACTTTGTGGCGCAGGCTGCGAAGCTGGGCGAGCTTCCGTTTCGCTTCGAGACGATGCCCAACGCGGCGGGCGCCGAAGGCCTGAGCCGGGTGGTGGCAGGTGGCGCCGCAGCCGTGCAGGATGGCATCGGGTTCAATTTGGCGAGCAATGACCCGGCCTTCGTGGTTTTCGCCAAGCGTCGGCTGGCGATGGACATCGGACCCTTTGCCGGTGCGCTGGTCGATCGCGCCCTGCGCTCGTCGGCGGTGGCGACGCAGTTGGTGAAAGTCTTGAGCAGGGAGATCGAAGATCCCGTCGCCCGCACCAACTTCGAAAAAGAAGTATTCGAGTTCATCAAGTCCCAGAACACGATCTAGCGGCAGCGCGAAACAGGTTTCCAGGAAAGGAATATGGGGTTCTTCAACAGTCTTTTGAAACAGTCGCCCGCCGTGACTTGCGTCCTGCCGGATACGCACGCGGTGATCCGCCAGATGGTCAAGGTGCTCGGCTTCGAGGTCGTCGGCGTCGCAGACCACTGGGCGCGTCTGGCGCCGGCGATCAACGGTGCGGTCGAGTACTTCGATGCCCAGATCGCGGCGATACCCGGACCGTTCGACATTGCGGCCGCGCAGTACACCCACCATCCGCTGGTCCATGCGCTCTTCCCCGCACGGCAGGAAATCGCCCACGGGCTCGGTCGCAGCCGGGACGTCAAGCAGCCCCTGGCGTTTCTCGCCGGCGCCGATCAGAAAGAGGTTTTCGCCCTGCTCGGCGCGCGCCGCAAGCCGGACTCGCAGCAATCCGGCGCCGACGCGGGTTTTCACGACCACACCTTGCGTACGCTCGCCGCCAATGAAGTCGGCGCCCGCCAGGGATTGCGTACCGCGGCCCTGGCGCGCGTGGTCACCGCCTACGGCGAACACATCCAGAAGCTGCGCCAGCCGGGCAGTTTGCCGCGGCAGGCCTGGAACATCGAGAACCGCAAGGATTTCCCGGTGGCCGAGGGCGACAAGGGGAAGCCCATTCTCGCCGAAGACGAACTGCAGCCCGACAAACTGCTGCAAGGGCTGATCGCATGGCTGCAGCGACCTTCCGAACATTTCCAGGTGCGCGTCGGCGAGAAGGCCGCCGCCGGCAGCCAGGACGCCGTTCACCAGATCGACCTGCTGCCCCGCTTGCTGGTCTGCGACCGCCGCCAATGGGTGGTTTGCATCGTCCGCTTTCCGACCAGCGAAGGCGTCGCGGCGATCCAGAACGAAACCCGCCAGCACCGCTACATCCTCATTTGAGCCTCGCCTCGCCGGCGTCCTGCAGTCGCCGCAGCGCCAGCGCCGACTTTTCCCTCCTGCCCGCCGCTTCAGGTTTCCGTCAGCGCCGCTTCCGGGGTGAGGATGCGAAACAGGCCGCGCAGCCTGTCGCGACGCGCCAGTCGCAGCAAATCCTTGTCGGCCGTCACCAGCCAGTCGGCCCTGCCGTCACGGGCCAGTTCCAGAAATTTCTGGTCGTCGCGATCCTTGCAGCGCGGCAGGACGACGGCCGCGGCAGCAGGCAAGCCGTCATGGTGTGCGACGCTGCCGGCATAGGCAGCCAGCGCGTCCGCCTGCTGTGTTTGCGTCAAGGCGAAAAGCGGGTAGCCCAGCACGCGGCGGAACTCGCCGAAGCAGGCGTCGTTGGTGACCGCCTGCCATTCTCCGCTTTCGATCCGTGTCCGCAGCACTGCGAAGCGGCTGTCGGCGAAGACGTAGAGCGAGACCAGCACATTGGTGTCGAGCACCACACGCCGTGCCGGCAATGCAAGAGAAACGGGCGCGAAGCCTTGCGACTCCGCGCCCGTTTCGCGTTCCCCGGCAGTTCCGGTCACTTGGCCTTCTTTTGCGAATCCAGGCGGAACTTGACGAAGGAACCCGGCGCATCTTCAATTGCCTTGAGCTTGCCCTTGGCGGGGTCGCGGGCCGGCACGCGGGCAGAGTCGAGGCCGGTAACCCACTTCTGCCAGTCGGGCCACCACGAGCCCTCGTTTTGCTTGGCGCCCTCGAACCACGCATCCGGGGTTTCCGGGAAGGCCTTCGCCTCGTTGGTCCAGTAGCCGTACTTGTTGGCCGTCGGCGGATTCACGATGCCGGCGATGTGGCCGGAGCCGCCGAGGACGAAGCGTACCGGGCCGCCGAGTGCGGTGGCGCCGAGATAGGTGCCGCGCCAGGGCGCGATGTGGTCTTCGATGGTGGAAATGAAGTAGGACGGGGTCTTGACCTTGGAGAGGTCGATCGGCGTGTCGAGCAGGG
>CAIZHL010000596.1 GCA_903932755.1 uncultured beta proteobacterium | reverse complement strand
GTACCGGAATCGCCGTGTTGCCGGCGCCGACTTCCGTGTCCGCCATTCTAAGGCCACGCCCCGCGAGTGCACCGCTGCGGTGTCTTCCGGGCGGCGCCGGCATTGGCGAACGCGGTCGATCCGTGCCCCGCGTGGCCGCCCCGCCAAGCCCCGCCGGGGCTGCTAGACTCGCGCATCCCCCGATGGAACAACACGCGATGAAATACATTGCCCATGGAAATGGCGGCGACGCCGGCTGCATGACGCTGGCCGAAGGCCCCGTGCCGACACCCGGCCCCGGCCAGATCCTGATTGAAGTTGCCTGCGCCGGCGTCAATCGTCCCGACGTGTTGCAGCGTTCCGGCAAATACCCTCCACCGCCGGATGCTTCGCCGCTGCTCGGGCTCGAAGTCGCCGGCCGCGTCGCGGCGCTGGGTGAAGGCGTAACGGAATGGAAAGTCGGCGCTGGCGTCACGGCGCTGACGCCAGGCGGCGGCTATGCCGAGTATTGCGTGGCGGCCGCAAGCCATGCCCTGCCCGTCCCCGATGGCATGGACTACGCCACGGCGGCGGCGCTGCCCGAAACCTGGTTCACCGTCTGGGCCAACCTCGTCGATCTCGGCCGCCTCAAGCATGGCGAGCGCCTGCTGGTGCATGGCGGCTCGAGCGGCATCGGGCTGGTCGCCATCCAACTGGCGAAGCACCTCGGCGTGGAGTGCATCGTCACCGTCGGCAACGAGGAAAAGGCAGCGTTCTGTCTCGGTGCCGGCGCGGCGCACGCGATCAACTACCGCACAACCGACTTCGCCGACGAAGTGAAGCGCATCACGGGCGGCGCCGGAGTCGACGTGATTCTCGACATGGTCGGCGCGCCCTACCTGCAGCGCAACCTGGCCTCCTTGCGGCGCGACGGACGGCTGGTGTATGTCGCCTTCCTTGAAGGCAGCAAGGGCGACGCCGACCTGATGCCGGTGATGCTGAAACGATTGACGATCACCGGCTCGACCATGCGCCCGCGCACCCTGGCCGAAAAAACCGCGATCCGCGATGCACTGGCGGCGAACATCTGGCCGGCGCTGGCGCAAGGCCGCCTGCTGCCGCATCTGTATGCGCGCTTCCCGCTGGCACAGGCGGCCGAAGCACATCGCCTGATGGAATCGAGCCGGCACATCGGCAAGATCGTGCTGGAAGTCAAGGCATGAAGCTGACGATCGATGTGGTTTCCGACGTGGTCTGCCCCTGGTGCTTCATCGGCAAGCGCCACCTCGACCGCGCCCTGGCACTCTGGCAGGCTGAACAACCGGAATGCGAAGTCAGCACAAGTTGGCAGCCCTTCTTCCTCAATCCGGACACGCCTGAGTCAGGCGAACCCTACCGGCCCTTCCTGGAAAGGAAATTCGGCGGACCAAGGCAGCTGGAAGAACTCTGGCAGCGCGTGCGCGAGGCGGGCAAGCCCGCCGGCATCGCCTTCGCCTTCGAGAAGATCGAATTGCGCGCCAACACGCTCAAGGCGCATCGGCTGATCCACCGGGCGCAGAAAGTCGGCGCTGGCGGGACGGCAACCGGCGACCTGATCGAAGCGCTCTTCGCCGCACAGTTCCTCAACGGTCGCCATCTCGGCGACCCTGCGGTATTGGCCGACGTGGCCGCCGCTTGCGGCATGGACCGTGATGGCGTGATGCGCTATCTGGAATCGACCGAGGATGCCGAGGCGGTGGTCGCCAGGGCCAATGAGGCCCGGCACAAGGGCATCAACGGCGTTCCCTTCTTCATTTTCAATAACCGGCTGGCCGCTTCGGGCGCGCAAGCGCCGGATGCCCTGCTCAAGGCGATGCGAGAAGCCGCAGCAGCAGCCTGAACGCGGCTAGTTGCGCCGGCCCTGTCCGGCCGCTTTTTGCTCGACGGCGAAGACGGCGGCTTCGACGCGGGAACTGAGGTTGAGCTTGGCCAGGATGTGCTTGACATGCAGCTTGACGGTGTCATGGCTGATGTCGAGCACGCGGGCGATGGCCTTGTTCGACAGGCCCTGCGACAACTGCTGGAGTATCTCGCGTTCGCGCGCGGTCAGCAGCTTCAGGGTATCGGCCTTGCTTGCGGCCGCATTGCCGCCCTGCAGCAGGTTGACGAGCTTCAGCGTCATTGCCGGGGCCACCACGGTTTCGCCGCGCACCGCACGCTGCACGGCGTCGACCACGTCCTCGGGTTCCATGTCCTTCAGCAGATAGCCCTTGGCGCCGGCCTGCAGCGCGGCAGCGAGGTCTTCCTCGGCATCGCTGACGGTCAGCACCAGCACCGGTCCGTGCCAGCCGCCGGCCACCAGTTGCCGCAGCAGGCTGAGGCCGCCGTTGGGCGGCATGTTGAGGTCGGTGATGATGACGTCCGGCCGCGCCTCTTCCAGAACGCGCAGCGCATCGTCGCCATTGCCGGCAATGGCGGCGACCTTGATCGTGCCGCCCTGCTCCAGCAGTTCGGCGAGGCCTTTGCGGAACAGGGTGTGGTCGTCGACCAGCATGACGCGGATCGGCCCCTCGGCGCCTGGCAGGTTCATCACGCGACGCCCCCGCCGGGCGGGAAACTGAGCCTGACGCGAAAGCCGCCGTCAGGCAGATTGGCGACTTCGAGGTGGCCGCCGATTTTTCCGGCCCGCTCGCGCATGATGGCGAGGCCGAAATGATCGCGCAGGCCCGGATGCTCCTGGAAACCGCCGACGCGGTTGGCGATGGCAAAGAAGCCCTGGCCGCCCTTGCCGTTGTCCTCCACCGTGGCGTCGTAATAGTCGCCCGCGGCCTCCAGCGTCATGCGCGCCTCGGTGGCGCCGGAATGGCGGGCGACGTTGGCCAGCGCCTCCTGCAGGATGTGGAACACCTGGCTTTCCTTGTCCGGCTCGAGGCGCAGGTCGGTCAGCTTGTTTTCGTAATGCAGGGCGATCCCGGTACGTTCCTGGAAGCCGCAGGCGAGCCCCTGCAGGGCGTGGTGCAGACCCATCGGATCCATGCGGCTGCGGAACTGCACCAGCAGCTCGCGCAGGTGGCCGTAGGCGTCGTCCAGCGCCTGGCTGACGTCGCCGGCGTACTTGCCGCTCTGCTCCAGCGAGCCGTCGGCAATGGCGTTGTTGAGCATGGCCATGCGCATCTTCATGTAGGCCAGTGTCTGCGCCAACGAGTCGTGGATTTCGGCGGCCATCATCTGTCGCTCGCTGGTCAGCACGATGCGCAAATTTTCGCGCTTCAGGCGCGCGTTCTCCAGCGCCATGCCGAGGTGCTCGCCGATCGAGCGGAACAGCAAAGCGACCTCTTCGGGCAGTTCGAAAGCTTCCGGCAGGAACAGGTTATAGGTGCCGAGCAGGCGACCGGCGTTCGACAAAGGCACCACCACCATGGCCTGGCAGCCCTTGTCGAAAAAACTTTCGCCGGTGCGCTGGGCGCAGGGCTTGAGGTCGATCTCGAACAGGGGCCGGTTCTGCCTGATCGCAATTCCGCACTGGCCGCAATCGCGCGAGACCAGCCGCTCCTTTTCGACAACCGACGGCGGCAGGCCGCGCGAGGCGACCATGCGCAGGTGCAGGCCGTCGCTGGTCAGAACCCGCACCACGCCGGCGTCGGCCTTGGCCAGGCGGATCATGGTGCCCAGGAAACGTCCCAGCAGTTCGTCGAGATCGTCCTCGTCGGCGAGATTGCTGGAAATCTCGGCGAGCACATGCAGCGCTTCCAGCGTGTGCCCGCCGGAGGGGTCGAGGTCAGGTTCGGCAGGCGAGCCTGGATGATCGGGGGTATTCATGTTCAGTCGGGCACCGCCCAAACGCCGGCGTCGATCTTGTCGGCCCACATCAGTGCGGCAAGGGTTTTGCCGTCGGTGATTTCGCCGTCATGCACCGCAAGCATGGCATCGGCCACGCTCATTTCGACGACCTCGAGAAATTCGCCCTGGTCGCGCTGGTGGCCGACGTAGATCAAGCCGCTGGCCCAGAAGATTTCGATGCGTTCGTCGGAATAGCCGATGCAGGGGTGCATGGTGGCCAGGTGTCGCCAGAGCTTTGCCTGGTGGCCGGTTTCTTCGCGCAGTTCGCGCTTGGCGGTATCCAGCGGATGTTCGTCCGGATCGATCTTGCCGGCTGGCAACTCGACGAAGACGCGTTGCAGCGGGTAGCGAAACTGCCGCTCGAACAGCAATTTGCCGTTGTCCAGTTTGGCCAGCACTACCACCGCGCCCGGATGGGCTATCCATTCGCGAACGGTTTGGTCCCCGTTCGGCAATCGCACCGTGTCGCGCCGAACGTGGAGCAGTTTGCCGTCGAACACCGCTTCGCTGGCGACAGGGTGTTCGATCAGGTCTGTATCATCCATGGGGCGGAAATGGTAATTTTTG
>CAIZHL010000595.1 GCA_903932755.1 uncultured beta proteobacterium | reverse complement strand
TGGCGACCGGCAGGCGGTTGGCGCCGGCACCGGTGATTTCCACCGTGAGCTGGGCATTGGCCAGGAAAGACATGGCCGCCAAGCCGGCAGCGACGAGTAAAGCGTTGAATTTCATGGACCGAATTATAGCGGTCTAGTCCCCTATCGGCCGGTAGGGAATGTTCAGCAAACGGTCAAAAACATCGTTCTGCTCGGGCTTTGGCAAAGGACTGGACTTCAGGATGGCGCGTTCAACAGCCGCATCGAGCGCGGGATTCCCGGAAGATTTTTTCACCTTGACACTAATAACCTCGCCGCTGGGCAGTTGCGTCACCTCGAAAATGGCCTCGGGATTGCCTTTGATGTCGGGGGGAAGAACAATGTTGCCGCGGATCTTGCCGCGGATGCGGCCGAGGTAATCGGCGACGGCCTTGTTGCGCGCCGAGGCGGTTTGCGCCGCCTTCAACTGGTTGAGTTCCTGGGCGGCGGTTTCGGCCTGTTTGCGCTGGGTCAGTTGCTCGGTCTCGCGCAGGAGCTGTTCCTGGAAGGGATCGACGCGCGGCTTCGCTTCGACCTTGGGCGGCGGCACGGGCTTGGGCTCGACCTTGGGCGGCGGCTTGGGCTTTTCCTTTTCCTTGATGGCGATGTCCGGTTTCGGCGGCGGGCGCACCGGCTCAGGCTTGGGCACCGGTGGCGGCTCAAAAGTCGGCGCTGGCGGCACGGCGACGGGCGGGGCAACAGGGGAGGCGGGAGCGGGTTCGGCAACGGCGCGTACCAGTTCGACCTCGACCACGTCGGTGGCCTTGGTCTGCCAGCGCACCCCGTAAAACAGGAATCCGGCCAGCAGCAGGTGTACCGCGATCGCGAGGGCGATTGAGGCGCGCTTGCCGGCCTTGTTCGAAGGCGGCAGGATCGGGGTTTCGGTCACCTATTTCGCCGCCGGCTGCACCGGCTGCACCAGCAGCCCGATCCGGGTGACCTGCTGCCGCTGCAGTTCGTCCATCACGCCCAGCACCGCTTCATACCTGACGCTCTTGTCGCCGGCGATCAGCACCGCCTGCTGCGGATTCGCGGCTTGCGCCTGCTTGATCCGGCCGGCCAGGTCGGCGCGCGTCACCACCTGTTCCGCGCCGCCCTTCGAGCGGTCGCGCAGGGCGAGTGACGTGTCGGCCTTGATGATGACTTCCAGCGGCGCCACCGGCGGCAGGCTGCTCTTGCCGACGCTGGGCAGGTCGACGCTGCCGGGCTGGATCATCGGCGCGGTGACCATGAAGATCACGAGCAGCACCCGCATCACGTCGATATAGGGAACGACGTTGATTTCGTTCATGAGCCGACGCTTACGCACGGGAAACTTCCTTGCGTCCTAGGTAGTGGGCCTTGAGGCGCTCGACCAGCGACAAGGGGTCGTAACCGGCATTCTTGTCGAAGAAATTGCGCCGCCAGCTCTGGGGCCACAGATGGACCCCGTAACTCTCCGGCGGCAGCACGGTCAGGCCGCTGATCAGCGCGGTCATGTTCCAGAACGGCACCGGGCAGAACAGGTTGGGGTTCAGCAGCGCCGTGGCCATGTTGTACTTCTCGACGGCGCCGTGCAGTTGCAAAGGCCCGGTCACCGCGGCGCTGCCGGCGCCTGCCGAACTGCGCGCGAGGTCGAGGCATTCCTGCATCAGCGGGCTGCCGGGTGGTGATTTCATCACGCAGCCCGAAGTGCGGACGCGCATCTTGCCTTCGTCGCCGGCCAGGGCCGGAAGCATTTCCGAGGCGAAGAAGTAGTCCATTCCCGCGGCGAAATCGAGCGGCCGCAGGCAAACGACGCCGATGTCGACCCAGATGCCGCCGCGCTTGTGCAGCAGCGCATAGCTGAACATGTCGGAGAAGCGCACCGGCGCCTGACCGCTGGCGGAACTTTGGGTGTCGGCCTGGGGCGGCAGGATTTCGCTCGCATCGCAAATGCGCAGCCCCTTGGGCGTGTTCGCCGGCTTGCCGTAGCTGTAGAGATGTACCTCGTGGCCGTTCGCCAGCCACGAGGTCAGCGCCATGCGCTCCAGCGCCGAAAGCTGGCCGCCGACCCAGAGCATCTGCACCGGCACATGCTTGACCGCAGCCATGCTAGCGCGTCTGCCGTTGCAGGATGTTGGAGAACTCCTCCATGAAGCTCTCGAAGCGCACCGCGACGCGATCGACGTCGTGGGCGAAGCGGTTGTAGGCGATCACGGCCGGGATCGCGGCGAAGAGGCCGATGGCGGTCGCCACCAGCGCTTCGGCAATGCCGGGGGCGACGGCCGACAGCGTCGCCGTGCTCATGTTGGCCAGGCCGCGGAAGGCGTGCATGATGCCCCACACGGTGCCGAACAGGCCGACGTAAGGCGAAACGGAACCGACCGAGGCGAGGAAGGCCAGGTGGGCTTCGAGATCGTCGATCTCGCGCTGGTAGGTTGCGCGCATCGCGCGCCGCGCGCCGTCGATGACGGCGGTCGGGTCGATGATCTTCTGTCCGCGCAACTTGGTGAATTCGCGGTAGCCGGCTTCGAAGATGCGCTCCAGGGCGCCGGTCTGGTGGCGGTTGTTCACGGCGCTCTGGTACAAGGCGTTGAGGTCGCCGCCGCTCCAGAAATCCCGTTCGAACTTGTCGGTCTTGCTCCGCGCATCGCGGATGGCGAAGGCCTTGCGAAAGATCCAGTACCACGACGTCAGCGACACGATCGTCAGCAGCAGCATCACCAGCTTGACCACCAGGCTGGCGTTGATGACGAGTTCGATGATGGATAGGTCTTGGGTGATGTTCATTGCGCGGCTTTCGTCAGGGCGGCCAACTGGTCGTGGATCAGGCGTGGCATCGGGATCGCCTTGCCGCGCCCCGGGTCGATGCAGACGACGCGTATTTTCGCATCAAGCAGCACCTCGGTGTCGCGCAGGACGCGCTGGGCGAACGTCAATTGCGCGCGACCGAGCGATGCCACCGCAGTTTCCACCGTCAGCAGGTCGTCGAGTTTCGCCGGCTTGAGGAATTCCGCGCTGACCGAGCGCACCGCGAAGGCGATGCCTTCCTGCATCAGGATATTCTGGTCATGGCCGAGTGCCCGCAGGAACTCGGTGCGCCCGCGTTCGATGAAACGCAAATAGTTGGCGTAATAGACGATGCCGGCGGCATCGGTGTCTTCGTAATAGATACGAACCGAGACTGTCTGGCCAACGTTCCTGAGACTGGTACTGTGCGCCATCCGCTAATTTTACATTGCGATTCGTGCATACTATCCAGAATGATCAATCGCCTTCGTTAAGAACAGAAGCGAGATATGGCGACACACAACTGGCCCAGCTACTTCAGTGCGCAGTTCGATAGCAAAGAGTTCTCTGAGCCAAAATATCGCTACGCGATTTTTTCGTCTCAGCGAACCGGCAGCAATTATTTATGCGCACGCCTGAGTAATGTAAAGAATCGCCTGGGCATTCCCATGGAGTACCTGCACCCAGATGCCATTCACCTCATGGGTGCGCGCCTATTCTCTGGCCGCGCGGAGACCGTCACCCTGGACAGGTACCTTCACGTCGTAGCACAGGCAAGAACCACCCGTGACGGATGGTTCGGCGTCAAGATTCAGCCCAACCAATTGCTTCCTCTCGTTGATGGAGATTTCAACAGTGCTGCAAGATTCCTGGGAAGTTTTGATCGGCTGATATTCATCACAAGGCGAGACAAGCTGCGGCAAGCTATATCAGGTGTGATCGCGTATGCAACGGGGACGTGGTTCAATTTTGGTGACGAGCCAAACCTTGAGTCTATTGATGTCTCCAAGCTCTTTCCGCATATCGACCGTCTCCACTCGCAATACGTCGAGGAGGAGAGGGTAATTGGCGGGATTATCAGCCAGCTATCAGGCCGCCTGCTGCTGCACATTGCCTATGAAGAGATTTTGCAGAATCCTCAGAAGGCTTTCGAGCGTTGTGCGGCTTTCCTCGGGCTTGACCGCGTTGCGCAGGCGGAAGAAGAAATTACCGCGATTCCCACGCAGAAACCACCAGGCGCATTGGCTGAGCGAATCAGAGCTGCTTATCTGAGCCATCTTGGCGAAAAACAGGACGTTGCGTAAAGTTGATCCAGGTTGGATTTTTACGGCGAAGAGTCTTTCCAGCGGATCGAATAGGTGAGCTTGCGGTCGAGGCGGATGAGTATATTCATGGTTCGCGTTGTCTTGTCTTCCAGTGAGACCTCGAGCGTCGCAACGTTTGCTGAAGAGCTCATCGCGTGCGCGATAGCCTGCCTGGATTGGACGTAGAGTACTTTCCTCTTTTCGATGGATAGGTCTTCCTCGAGCAACTTCATCAAGTCTAGCTTTGCGATGAGGTAAAGCGAATTGATTCTATGTTGCCACCAGCGGTTATTGGTCGCATAAAAAGTGGTGCGTTCGGCTTCACTGTTGGGGATACTGGAAATCAGGGTGGCAGGGAACCCGTGTTCAGAAATTCCAGTACTAGAGAGGCGAAGGTATAGATCTTCCGGAGATGCCCCGTAGCCTTCATAGACTTCATCGTAACCGCCAACGCGCCAGAAATCCTCGCGGTTACAGGCAAAGGTACCCCATGTGTCCATGGTCACGGGTTGTGCCCGCAGAAAGGTTTTTGCAGCGCAATTTGCGCCTATCCAGGACGCAAATCCGGGGGCGAGCCTTATGTCGGCGTCGACGAAACAGAACAGCGAAGATGTGGCGGCGACCGCGCCTAGATTCCTGGCACGGCATTGGTTGAAACCCGGATCGTCGTTGACCCTGACGACCTTGACCTGCGGGAAATGTTCGGCAACCCAGTCTCCGGTTCCCTGCGGGCAGCCGTAGTCGACCACGACACATTCCGCATTTTTCTGCTTCATCATCTCCGGCAGGGTTTGCTGAAGATAATGAAGGCGGCCTTTGCAGGTGGTGATCAGAGAGAGTTCCCTGCTCATCTGGATTGCGGCGCGTTGCTGGAAACTTGTGCGATTTCAAAAGTCCAGTGACGCCGTATCGCCCAGCCATCCGGCACGGGTATGACGTGCCGGATTGGCAAGGTGATGGTTATGCGGCCGGCGCTCTTGCCCCGTCGCCAATTTTCGACGAGCGTGGTCTTTACTTCGGAATAGATGGCATGACGGGTTTCGGCCGGCAAAATGTTCTGCCCCGATTCGCGCATCAGGTCGTATTTGATGTGGTTGTAGGAAGAATTGACTAGCCGGTTGAGTTCGATGTCTGCGATTTCAAAATGCGCCGATCGCAGCTGGTTGTCGTGAGGTATGGAGCGCAGTAGGTTTGCGTCGAAAAACGCACAGGAGCACCCGAAATGATCCAGGCGAAAATACAAGTCGCTGTCCTCGCCACCATAGCCCTCGAGCGTTTCGTCAAAGCCCTCGAGCGCGAAAAAATCCCCCCGATGACAAACGAAGCTGCCCCAGGTTTCACGGGTTAGCGGCCGCGGCCGAAAGTAGCGTCCGTGGCGCAATGCGCTACTCAGATCGGATGCAAAGTCGGGCTCGATCAGGACATCGGCATCAAGGAAGGCAAGCCATTCGCTGGTTGCGGCGCGGGCGCCCAGATTGCGGGCCCGGGCCAAGTGAAAGCGGGGTGCCTGTTCGACCTTGAGCACCCTGACCTGCGGATGATTCTCGCCAATCCACGCCGCCGTATCATCCGGGCAGTCGTAATCCACGACGATGCATTCGCAGTTCGGCTGTGCCACCATGCGCGGCAGGGATTGCTTGAGATGTTCAAGGCGGCCCTTGCAGGTGGTGATGATGGATAGGGATGCCGTCATCATTCGGCCCAGAGCGCACCGTTCGGGTTCGGCTGCGCCAGCCCGAAATGCCGCCAGATGCTCGCCGTCGCCACGCGTCCGCGCGGCGTGCGCTGCAGGTAGCCCTGCTGGATCAGGTAGGGCTCCAGCACGTCCTCGATGGTGTCGCGCGCTTCACCGATCGCGGCGGCGAGGTTGTCCACGCCGACCGGGCCGCCGCCGAACTTCTCCAGCATGGCGCTCAGCAGTTTGCGGTCCATGACATCGAGGCCGAGGTGATCGACATCGAGCATGGTCAGCGCGGCGTCCGCTACCGCGCGGGTGATTTTGCCGTCGGCCTTGACCTCGGCGAAATCGCGCACGCGGCGCAGCAGTCGGTTGGAAATGCGCGGCGTGCCGCGCGAGCGCTTGGCAATTTCAACGGCGCCGTCCTCGACGATGTCGCAGTTGAGCAGGTGTGCCGAGCGACGCACGATCAGGCTGAGCTCTTCCGGGGTGTAGAACTCCAGCCGGGCGACGATGCCGAAGCGGTCGCGCAGCGGGTTGGTCAGCATGCCGGCGCGCGTCGTGGCGCCGATCAGGGTGAAAGGCGGCAGGTCGAGCTTGACCGAGCGCGCCGAGGGCCCTTCGCCGATCATGATGTCGATCTGGAAATCCTCCAACGCGGGGTAGAGGATCTCCTCCACCACCGGACTCAATCGATGGATTTCGTCGATGAACAGCACGTCATGCGGTTCGAGGTTGGTCAGCATCGCGGCGAGGTCGCCGGCGCGCTCCAGCACCGGGCCCGAGGTATGGCGCAGATTGACGCCCATCTCGTGGGCGATGATGTGCGCCAGCGTGGTCTTGCCCAGGCCGGGCGGGCCGAACAGCAGCACGTGGTCCATCGATTCGGCGCGCCGCTTGGCTGCCTCGATGAATATTTCGAGCTGGCCGCGGATTTTCTGCTGGCCGACGTAATCGGCTAGGCGCTTGGGCCGCAGCGCGCGCTCGAGCACGTCTTCCTGGGTCGATTCCCGGCCTGCCGAAATCAGGCGATCCGGCACGGGCTCGGCGAACTTGTCGGTCTGGATGCTCATTGCGGCAGTTTAGCCGACACGCTTGCCAGCCTGGTTCATGATGACTTCGACAGCAGCTTCAGCGCCGCGCGTATGCCGTCGGAGACGGAAATCTCGGCCGGCAGGCCCTTCATCGCGGTGAGCGCTTCGCGTTCGTTGTAACCGAGCGCCAAGAGGGCGTTCATGATGTCGGAAAGACTGTCGCTCGCCGTGTCGCCAGCGCCGACTTTTGTGCCTCCGGCAGCCAGCGTCTTCGGCAGCCGGTCGCGCAGTTCCAGGAGCAGTCGTTCGGCGGTCTTCTTGCCGATGCCCGGCACTTTGGTCAGGCGTCCGGCTTCCTGCAGCGTGACCGCCTGCGCCAGTTCCGTCACCGACATGCCGGAGAGGACGGCCAGCGCCGTGCGGGCGCCGATGCCGGAAATTTTCAGCAACTGGCGGAAGGCCGTACGCTCATCCGGCGAAGCAAAACCGTACAGGTAGTGGCCGTCCTCGCGCACGATCAGGTGGGTATGCAGCGAGACTTTTTCGCCCGTGGCAGGCAGATTGTAGAAGGTGCTCATCGGCACATCTACTTCGTAGCCGAGGCCATGGACATCCACCGTGATGGACGGCGGATTCTTTTCGATGAGCATTCCCGTGAGGCGGCCGATCATGGACGAACTCCGGCGTTGGGGCTGTTGGTTGCTGCATCGGCCAGTTCCTCGATGCGGGCGACGATATGTGTCATGACTGCATTCTGGTCGAAATTGGCGTACTTGGTGGCGAAGGCGCCGGCATTGGCGCGGATGCCCGGGTCGGTCAGCACCTGCCGCAGCATCGCTGCCAGGTTTTGCGGGGGCTGTTCCGGGTTCTGGAGGAGGCCGGCGCCCATTTCCTCGACCCGCTTGGCGAAGAGAAATTGCTCGAGGTGGCCCGGCATCATCAGCACCGGTTTGCCGGCCATCAGGAACGCAACGGTGGCCGCCGGGCTGGCATAGGTCAGGCCGGCGTCAGCCTGCCGCGCGACCTTGTTCAAGTCCACCGGCACCGTCGAGAAGGTGACGTGCGGCGCCGTGTACCGCCGCATCAATTCTGCCGGCAGGCCTGGCGCGTAAATCAGAACGCTGCCTTGGAGTCCGTGCAGCGCCTGCAAAGCGGCTTCGAGATGGGGCGTCTCGGGCCGCAGGTAGGAGAATACCCGTGGGCCGGGGGCGGCGGGCCAGGTGCTGTCCGCGGCGACGGCGGCTGGCAGCATGCCCCAGTAACGGGCCTGGCCTCTGGTCGGGTAATGGTCGAGTTCGGGAAAACTGAGCAGGCTGTCCTCCGCCACTTGGAAGAGCCGGGCCAGGCTGTCCAGCCCCGGTTTGCGGCAGCCTTCGAGTACCTCATTGATGCTCGTCAGCACCACGCGGTCCATCGCGAGCAGGTGCTCGATGGGCTCCGGTGACCACGGCCGCATGTTCGGCGTCGGATGCACCGGGGGCGGGGTGAAGAAGCCGCTGCCGAAGAGCATCACCGGGATATCCAGTGTGCGCGCGGCAAGGATCGCCGTCGGTGAGTGGTCGGCGAGTACCACTTTCGCACCGGTCAGGCGCAGCAGTTCGCGCCAGGCGACGACCAGCCCCAGCAGGTTGTTGCTATCCGCGTAGCCAAAGCGCAGAAGTATGTCGGCATAACTTAGCGGAGGACCCTCGCGCCGCTGTTCCGGCATGGTAGGCGCCTGCAGCCAGTCGAAGCCGGCTTTGGGCAAGAGTCGGGCGGCTTGGTGCGGATGGGTGACGACCCAGTGCACCGTGTTGCCGTGGGCTCGCAGTTCCCGTGCGATGGGCAGGAATGTACCGATATGCACCAGGTTCGCGCCGAATTCCCATGCATACAGAATTGAAGCCATTACACCAGCCTCCCGCCCTTGACCCGGCGTCCGGCGGTGGCCAGTGCGCCCATGCCCTGCCCGCCGTGGGCGTGCGCGATCGCGCAGGCCAGCGCGTCGGCGGCGTCGGGACTCGGGTTGCCGGGAAGGGCGAGCAGGCGGGCGACCATGGCCTGCACCTGCTCTTTCGCCGCCTTGCCGTGGCCGACCACCGCCTGCTTGACTTGCAGCGCCGTGTACTCGGCAACAGGAAGGTTGGCCGTGACCAGCGCGGCAATCGCGGCGCCGCGGGCCTGGCCTAGCAGCAGCGTGGATTGCGGGTTCACGTTGACGAAGACGATCTCGACAGCCGCCTGCTGCGGAGTGTAGGTGGCGATGATTTCGACCAGCCCGTCGAGGATGGTCTTGATCCGCTCCGGCAGGCTGCCCGCCGCATCGGTCTTGATGCAGCCGCTGGCGACATAGCCCAGTTTGTTGCCGGCCTTGTCGATGACGCCGAACCCGGTCGAGCGCAAGCCCGGATCAATGCCGAGGATGCGGATGGGTGTCGAGGTCGGGGGTTTCATGCGAAAAACTCGGTTGAACCACAGAGGCGCAGAGATCACAGAGGAAAGCGTAGGTGCAAAATGGGTAAAGGCCGGCCAATCTACAAGACGCAGATTTCTTGCCTTTCTCTGTGCCTCTGTGTCTCTGTGGTGAGGAATTTGAATTCATTTCCGCGCAAGATACACGCCCCAAACGGCGAGCGCCATGCCCGCCAGCGCCATGCCGGCCAGGCGTTCGTCGAACAGGAGCCAGGCGATCAGCGCCGTGCAGGGCGGCACCAGGTAGAACAGGCTGGCCAGATTCACCGCCGTGCCGCGCCGGATCAGCATGTTGAGCAGCGAGATGGCGCCTAGCGACAGCACCAGCACCAGCCAGGCGAGCGCGAAGATGAAGTCGGGCACCCACTCGACGCGGAAGTTGCCGGCGACGGCGACCACTACGCCCGTGGCAATTGCCGTGGGCAGGAACTGGGCAATGGCGCCGGTGCGCCAGTCGAAGCTGGGGCAGAAGCGCTTCTGATACAAGGTGCCGGCGGTGATCCCGGCCAGCGCGGCCAAGGCCGGCCACAGCGCATCAAGTTGAAAGCCGCTGCCCAGCTTGCCCGAGACCACCATGGTCACGCCGACAAAGCCGAGCACGAGGCCCGCCCATTGCCGCTTGAGCACGGTTTCGTTCAACAGCCAGCCGGCGCCGACGGCTGTCAGCAGCGGCTGGATGCCCACCACCAGGCTGGTGACGCCGGCGGGCAGTCCTTTCGAGATGGCGACGAAGACGCCGCCAAGATAGATGGCATGCACCAGCAGGCCGGCAACGCCGATATGGAACCACTGCCGACCGTCCTTCGGCCACGGTGCGCGCGTCACCAGCGCGATCAGGGTCATCAGGGACACCACCAGCAGATAGCGCACCAGCAGGAAGGACAGCGGCTCGGCATGCGGCAGGCCGTACTTGGCGCCGATGAAGCCGGTGCTCCAGAGGACGACGAAGAGCAGCGGGGCGAAACGGATCGCGGCGGACGAAGTCACGCTATTCGTCGATCACGGCCGTGGTGTAGACCTCCTGCACGTCGTCGAGCGATTCCAGGGCGTCGAGCAGCTTCTGCATCTTCAGCGCGTCCTCGCCCTCGAATTCGGTTTCGTTCTGCGGCTTCATCGTCACCTCGCCGAACTCCGGCTTGAAGCCGGCCTTCTCCAGCGCGTCCTTGACGTTGGCAAAATCGTTGGGCGGGGTGATGACTTCGATCGAGCCGTCCTCGTTGGTCAGCACATCGTCGGCGCCGGCCTCGATCGCCGCATCCATCAGCGCGGTCTCGTTGGTGCCCGGGGCGAACAGCATCTGCCCGCAGTGGGTGAACAGGAAGCCGACGCTGCCGTCGGTGCCCATGTTGCCGCCGTGCTTGGCGAAGGCGTGGCGCACTTCGGCGACGGTGCGCACCTTGTTGTCGGTGAGGCAATCAACCATCTCCGCGGCGCCGTTGATGCCATAACCCTCGTAGCGGATTTCTTCGTAGTTCACGCCTTCGAGCTGGCCGGTGCCGCGCTTGACGGCGTTGTCGATGTTGTCCTTGGGCAGGCTCTGCCCCTTGGCTTTCTCGATGGCCAGCCGCAAGCGCGGATTGGCGCTGACGTCGCCGCCG
>CAIZHL010000594.1 GCA_903932755.1 uncultured beta proteobacterium | reverse complement strand
GTTTTCCCGATCGCGGCCATTTCATTTCCCCGCCCGGCCGACCCATGACTCGACTCCTGAACCCTGACTACTTTTGCCAGTGCCTACCTGATGTTCCCCGAAGATTATTCCGGCAGGGTCGATCTGGGCGTTAGCGTGACTGCGACCGAGGGATCAAACCTTGCGACGGCGACGAATTCGCAGACGTTGACCTTCCATATCTTCCAGCCGGGCATGGCGGCCGGCGATCCGCCGCTGCTGGCGGTAGTCAATGACACGACCATTGTCGAGGGCGACTACGCGGTGTTCGACATCCGCCTCGGCGCCCAGCTCAACAACGATGCAACGGTGGTATTGGAGACCACCAATGGCACTGCGACGGGCGCCGATTACGGCACGGGATTGCAGTATTCGGTGAACGGCGGCACGACCTGGACCGATTACACCGGAGCCATGGTCATTTCTTCCGGCAAATCCAACATTTTGGTGCGCACAACGACGGCCATCGACGACAGCATCGAGGGCTCCGAGACCTTCACCCTCAAGGCCACGATTTCCTCCGGTCCGACCCTCAATTCGGTCGCCAACGGCACGGCGACGATTCTGGATCTGGATAGTGCCCCGATCCTGCAGGTGCGTCCGGTCGGCCAATGGACCTTCGACGAAGGATTCGGCGTACCGGCGTTGAACGAATTCCGCGGCATCGTCGGTACCCTGTCGGACGCCAACACCACGAACGGCAACGCTTCGCCGACCTGGGTTACCGGCCATGCAGGCACGTCCGCCACGGCATTGCAGTTCGACGGCAAGGGCGCATCGCTGTCTGTCGACCCTGTCGAGCTGAACCCGATAACCCAGAACGCGACCGTCACTTTCTGGATCAAGACTGCGCAAAACGCCACGACCGACGCGGCCCAGTTCGTAGGCACCGACATCGGCTGGAACCGGCCAAGCGTCATCGGTTCCGAGCAGGACGGTGCGGTCAATGATGCGCAATGGGGCTGGATCGACAACGCCGGCCGCATCGCGCTGAACGTCGGTGATACCGCCGGCGCCAAGAGCACCACCGTCATTGCGGACGATACATGGCACTTTGTCGCCATGACCCGCACCACGGCCGGTGCGACACAGATCTGGGTCGATGGAGTCCTGGAAAATTCAGTGACCAATGCAGGCCTCGGCGGCACGATCACCAACGTGTTCGGCATCGGCTTCACCAATGGCGTCAACGGTGATTTTTCGCGGAACATCACCAACGACAAGTACCTGAATGCGTCCATCGACGACCTGCGGATCTACAGCAGCGTGCTGACCAATGAGCAAGTACGCTCGATTCGGGAGATAGAACTCAATCACCACGACGTCGGCATCGCCAATGACGGCACGACCTTCCAGTTCGACGTCACGGCGCGCGCCTTTGACACGCTTGTGGTGAAGGGACTGCAGAGCGGCTGGATACTCAGCGACGACGCCGGCCATACCGCCACCAGTACCGGTGTAACCCATGTCATCGATATTTCGACATGGAGCTTCGGTAGCCCGCTGACCGTGACGGGTGTGACGGTTGCGCAGTCGGCGATGATCGACATTTCCGCGACCAATGGCATTCACCAGGTCGACCAGGTTCTCAACCTGGTGAGCATCTCCAACGCCTACGAGGGAACGGCTGCCGGCAACACCTTCGCCGGTACGGCAAATTCGGACTTCGCGTTCGGCAATGACGGCAATGACAACCTGACCGGCGGCGCGGGTGATGACCGGCTCGACGGCGGCGCGAACGACGACAGCCTGAGCGGCGGCGCCGGGAGCGACCTCCTTGTCGGCGGGAAGGGTACCGATATCATGGATGGCGGCCTGGGGGACCTGGCGACAGACATTTTTGCCTGGAAGCTCAACGATGGCGGCACCGCAGGAGCACCGGTTACCGATACGGTCAACAACTTCGGCGTCGCCGCCCGTGCCGCGGGCGGGGACGTGCTGGATCTGCGCGACCTGCTCGTCGGAGAGTCGGCGGGCACCCTGCTCGGACAGGACAACCTGGCCAACTTCCTCCATTTCGAAAAGTCCGGTGCCGACACCATCGTGCATATCAGCACGACGGGGGGCTTTGCTTCCGATCCCCATGCTGTTGGCGCACCCTCCGCAACGGTAACCGGGGCGGAGGATCAGAAGATACTGTTGTCGGGAGTCGACCTGATCGGG
>CAIZHL010000593.1 GCA_903932755.1 uncultured beta proteobacterium | reverse complement strand
TTGGCACCGTGTTCTCGGGAGAGAGAAGGAATGGGCTTTTTGGCCCATTTTCTATTTGTGCGATGGGTTTGTGAGCTTTCATGCAACTGCTTGATTTGATTGATACGACTGTTTCAGGTCTTGGGTACGAACTGGTCGACTTCGAGACCAGTCCGCGCGCCCGGCTGCTGCGCGTCTTTATCGACAGGCCGCAAGGCGCGCCGGCGGAAAAGAGCAGTATCAGTGTCGAAGATTGCGCGATTGTGAGCAGTCAACTCAGCCGTGTGTTCATGGTCGAGAACGTTGATTACGATCGTCTCGAAGTGTCCTCTCCCGGACTCGATCGGCCGCTGGTCAAGGCGGCGGACTATCGCCGCTTTGCGGGGCAGGACGTACAGTTGAAATTGCGTGTTCCGCTGGGTAACCAGCGCAACTTCAGTGGCGTGCTTGAAGGTTTGCAGGAAGAGGGCGGAGCGGAGATGGTCTGCCTGCGAATGAATGAAACACTGCACCGTTTTGCGCTCGAGAATATCGATCGGGCGCGCCTGGTGCCAAAACTGAAGTGAAGTTTCAGTGAAGGCTAATGCCCGCCATAGCGGGCGTTACGCTGGAACTAAAGTTCTGATAAATGCCGGAGGACTCACATGAGCCGTGAATTACTGCTGTTGGTCGATGCCCTTGCCCGCGAGAAGAATGTACCGCGGGACATCGTCTTTGGCGCCCTTGAAATGGCGCTGGCGTCGGCCACAAAGAAGCGTACCAACGACGAAGCCGACGTACGCGTGGACATCGATCGCGAAACCGGCGAATACGAGTCCTTCCGCCGCTGGCTGGTGGTGCCGGATGGCACGGTCGAGAACCCCGAGCAGCAGATCGGCGTGACCGCCGCCCAGCAGCAGATTCCCGACATCGCGCTCGAGGAATTCGTCGAAGAGGAACTGGAGCCCGTCGATTTTGGCCGCATTGGCGCCCAGGCCGCGAAGCAGGTCATCCTGCAAAAAATCCGGGACGCCGAGCGCGAGCAGTTGCTCAATGACTTTCTTGATCGCAAGGAGTTTCTGGTCAGCGGTACCGTCAAGCGCATGGAGCGGGGCAGCGCAATCATCGAAGCCGGCCGTATCGAGGCCTTGCTGCCGCGCGACCAGATGATCCCCAAGGAGAATCTTCGTCCCGGCGACCGTGTGCGTGCCTGGTTGATGAAAATAGATCGTCAGGCCCGCGGCCCGCAACTGATCCTTTCTCGCACGGCCCCCGAGTTCATCATGAAGCTGTTCGAGCTCGAAGTACCCGAGATCGAGGACGGCCTGCTCGAAATCAAGGCTGCCGCCCGCGATGCCGGCATGCGCGCCAAGATTGCGGTCAAGTCGAACGATCCCCGCGTCGATCCGATCGGCACCTGCGTCGGCATGCGCGGCTCGCGCGTTACCGCCGTCACCAATGAGTTGTCCGGCGAGCGCGTCGACATCATTCTCTGGTCGGCTGACCCTGCACAGTTCGTCATCGGCGCGTTGGCGCCGGCCGAAGTGCAAAGCATCGTGGTCGACGAGGAAAAGCATGCAATGGATGTCGTGGTCGATGAAGACAATCTTGCGATAGCCATTGGTCGTGGCGGACAGAACGTGCGTCTGGCGTCAGAACTGACTGGCTGGACCATCAATCTGATGACCATCGAAGAATCGCAGAAGCGGTCGGAAACCGAACACAGTTCGATTCGCAACCTGTTCATGGAGAAGCTTGACGTTGACGAAGAGGTCGCGAATATCCTGATCGAGGAAGGTTTTTCCACGCTGGAAGAGATTGCTTACGTTCCTCTTGCCGAAATGCTCGAAATCGAGTCTTTCGATGAAGCAACGGTTACCGAGTTGCGGGAGCGGGCACGCAACGTGTTGCTGACGGAGGCCATCGTTGACGAAGAGCAATTGGAAAAGGTGGCCGATGACCTGCTTTCGCTCGAAGGCATGGACAAGCCGCTGGCCGCGAAACTGGCCAAGGGTGGCGTCATCGACCGCGAGTCTCTGGCCGACTTGGCAACCGACGAGTTGATTGACTTGACCGGAATCGATGCGGCGCGGGCAACCGCGCTCATCACGGTTGCGCGCGCCCATTGGTTCGCCGAAGAAGAATGAGAGGTAGGGCATGGCTTCGATGACTGTTTCCCAATTTGCAACCGAGCTGAAAATGCCGGCGCCGGCCCTGCTGGAGCAGTTGGCCAAGGCCGGCGTCAGCAAGCAGGAATCCAATGACACCCTGTCCGAACAGGACAAGTCGAGACTGCTTGACTACTTGCGCAAGTCGCACGGCGATACCATGCCGAAGGCCAAGATCACCCTGACCCGCAAGCAGACTACAGAGATCAAGGCGTCGGATTCAACCGGAAAGGCACGGACGATTCAGGTTGAGGTTCGCAAGAAGCGTGTCTTCGTCAAGCGTGACCCCAGCGAATTGGCAGCCGAGGCGGCTGCAGGTGCGACCGAAAGTGTTGCCGCCGAGCCGGAGGTCGTGGCCGCGCCGGAAGCCCCTGTCGTTGAAGTTGTCCTTGCGGCTGAGCCGCCGGTTGTGGTGGAAGCTCCGGCCCCCGAAGTTCCGGTCGTCGAGGTCGCCGCGGCCAAGCTGGCGATAGCGCCCAAGCCGATAATCGATGACGCGCAGCGCGCTCTGCGTGATGCTGAAATGAAGCGTCAGGGCAAGCTGTCCGCGATTCAGGCTGCCGAGTTCAAGGAGAAGCACGACCGCGAAGCCCGGGCCCGTGCCGAAGCAGAGGCTCGTCTTGCCGAGCAGCAGGCGGCTTTGGCGGCTGCAGAAGCCAAAAAGGCAAAAGAGGCCGCGGCGGCGGCCGGTGTTTCCGGCACGATCCACAAACCGGCTGCGAAGCCTGATGACGGCAAAGCCAAACCGGCCAAGAAGGATGCCTGGAAAGACGACGCAGCCAAGCGGCGAGCGATCAAGACCCGAGGTGACGCCGGGACGTCGGGCTGGCGTGGTTCCAAGGGTGGCGGTCGCCATGGCGGCCGTCACGGTCATGCCGAGGAATCAGTGCCGCAGCAGCCGGTCGAGGCGATCGTACGCGAAGTGCATGTTCCGGAAACCATCTCGGTTGCGGACCTGGCGCACAAGATGACGGTCAAGGCTACGGAAGTCATCAAGACGCTGATGAAGATGGGATCGATGGTTACCATCAACCAGGTACTCGATCAGGAAACCGCGATGATCCTGGTTGAGGAAATGGGTCACCTGGCGTTTGCTGCAAAACTTGATGATCCGGACGCCTACCTGGTTGACGACAGCGCTCACAAGGATGTTGTCCAACTGCCGCGAGCACCCGTGGTAACGGTGATGGGCCACGTCGATCACGGCAAGACGTCACTACTCGACTATATCCGCAAGAGTCGCGTCGCACATGGCGAGGCCGGGGGCATTACCCAGCATATCGGCGCATACCATGTGGAAACCCCACGCGGCATGATCACCTTCCTCGACACGCCGGGCCACGAAGCATTTACCGCGATGCGCGCACGTGGCGCCAAGGCCACCGACCTGGTCATTCTCGTCGTCGCCGCGGACGACGGCGTGATGCCGCAGACCAAGGAAGCCATTGCCCACGCGAAGGCCGCCGGGGTGCCTTTGGTCGTGGCCGTGACGAAGATCGACAAGCCCGATGCCAACCTTGAGCGCGTCAAGCAGGAACTGGTCGCCGAAGGCGTCGTGCCCGAAGAGTACGGTGGCGATTCTCCCTTTGTTGGTGTTTCGGCGAAGACCGGAGAAGGCATCGACTCCTTGCTGGAGCAGGTACTGCTGCAGGCCGAGGTTCTGGAACTCGTCGCACCGGTGGATGCGCCGGCCAAGGGGCTGGTGATCGAGGCGCGCCTCGACAAGGGCAAGGGGCCGGTGGCGACCATTCTGGTCCTGTCCGGAACATTGCGCCGTGGCGACGTCCTTTTGGCCGGCGCGGTCGTCGGCCGCGTTCGCGCCATGCTCGACGAGAACGGCAAGGCTGTCGATTCGGCAGGTCCGTCGATTCCGGTCGAAATTCAGGGTCTCACCGATGTGCCGGCAGCCGGCGACGAAGGCATGGTCCTCAACGACGAGCGCAAGGCGCGGGAAATTGCGCTGTTCCGTCAGGGCAAGTTCCGCGACGTCAAACTGGCCAAGCAGCAGGCGGCAAAGCTGGAGAACATGTTCGAACAACTGGCCGAAGGCGAGATCAGGGCCCTGCCGCTGATCATAAAGGCCGACGTCCAGGGCTCGCTGGAAGCCCTGACGCAGTCCCTGAACAAGCTGTCGACGGGCGAAGTCAAGGTCACGGTGGTTCACGCCGGCGTGGGTGGCATCAGCGAATCCGACATCAACCTGGCCGCTGCCTCGAAGGCTG
>CAIZHL010000592.1 GCA_903932755.1 uncultured beta proteobacterium | reverse complement strand
CTGCCCCAGTTGCAGGCCGCCGCGCCTTACCCGGTGCAGTTGCTGGTGCGGCCGATGAATCACGACCCGGCGCTGATCAAGCAGTATCTCGACATCGGCGCGCAGACCCTGCTGCTGCCGCTGGTCGACAACGCGGCGCAGGCGCGGGAACTGGTGCGTGCCGTGCGCTATCCGCCCGAGGGCATCCGCGGCGTCGCCGCCTCGCTGGCGCGCGCGGCGCACTGGAACGGCGTCAAGGATTACGTGAAGCATGCCAACGCCGAGGTCTGCCTCGTGGTGCAGGTGGAAACGCGGCAGGGTCTGGAAAATCTCGATGCCATCCTGGCGGTGGACGGGGTGGATGGCGTCTTCATCGGGCCCGCCGATCTCGCCGCCTCGCTCGGGCACCTGGGCGAGGCCGGCCATCCGGAAGTCAGGACCGCCATCGAGGACGCCTTGCGCCGCATCGCCGCCGCTGGCAAGGCGGCCGGCGTGTTCGTCACCGATCCGGCGCTGGCAAAGCACTACCGCGCTTGCGGCGCGAGTTTCATTGCCGTCGGCGGCGATACGATCCTGCTGCGCGCTGCGGCGCTGGGTCTGGCAGCGACCTTCAGCGCCGGCGCAATCGAATCAGGCGCGGTTGGCGGCTGACAAAACAGATCGGTGCGGACCCCGGCGCTGTATCCGGGCCGATGCCGCTGCCGGCTATTTCAGCGTCAGCCAGATCTCGTTGCGGCGCAGGAACCAAAGGGTCCACGGCGGATCGTAGCGCGCCCAGAAGGGATCGCCCTGCGCGGACAGACCGGCTGCGGCGAGGCCATCCTGGAGTTTTTTCAGGTGTTCTTCGTAACGGCTTTGCGACCAGGTGCCGGAATAGGCGATCACCGCCAGCGTCCGGGCGGGTATCGCGCGCAGCTTGACGCTCGCATCGTTCGGCTCCGGAAGCGTCTCCAGCGTCCATTCGCGGGGCATCGAGAACTGGATCACGTAAGCGCCGTCGCTCGCGCTTTGCAAAACGGGCGCCGTCATCGCGATCTTCGTCGATGTCTGGGCGACCGGAGCGGTCATTTCGATTTTTCGCGCCCCCTTGTTGCCGCCAAAGATATACCCGGCGAGGACTTTGAAGCCCTGGTTGCCGGCTTCATCCGCGGCTCCGCGCACGAGGGTTTCCGCGACGATATAGGGTTCATACCGGCGCAGTTCGAAACTGTCGTAGCTGCGGACCACCGTGTAGGCGGGTTCGTCGATGGCCATGGCGGAACTCCAGACTGCGAGCAGGATGCAGGCGACAAAAAAGCGGAATTGGTTCATCGGGAGGGGTGAGGCAAAAAATCAATATACACGGCTTCTTCAGGCGGCAATTCCCTGCCTTCCTCGCAAGCAAACGGCGGGCAGGCGCCTCTGCGCATGAGTTCAGTGGCAAGGGTCGCCGTAGCGCCGGCGCCGACTTTTCGGGGCCCGTGCCTGGACGGACGCCGCACCGGCACTACCGCGCAGCGGCGCAATGCGGCAGAATCCGCCTCTCTTCCGAACCATCGAAAGCACCCCATGAAGAACCCTGAACTCCTGCGCGACGCCTGTCTGATCAACGGTGAATGGCTGGCCGCCACCGGCGCCCGCCTCGAAGTCCGCAATCCGGCCAGCGGCGAAGCGGTCGGTTCGGTGCCGAACTTCGGCGCCGCCGAAACCCGCCGCGCCATCGATGCCGCGCAGGCTGCCTTCCACCCGTGGCGGGCGAAGACGGCCGACGAGCGGTCGAGGATCCTCAAGCGCTGGTTCCAGTTGATGATGGAGAATCAGGAAGACCTGGCGCGGCTGATGACCCTGGAACAGGGCAAGCCACTGGCCGAGGCGCGCGGCGAGATCGCCTACGCCGCATCCTTCATCGAGTGGTTCGCCGAAGAAGCGCGGCGCGTGTATGGCGAGGTGATTCCCTCGCCGCTGACCGACCGTCGCCTGATCGTGCTGAAACAGCCGGTCGGTGTCTGCGCCGCGATCACGCCGTGGAATTTCCCGGCGGCGATGATCACGCGCAAGGTCGCGCCGGCACTCGCTGCGGGCTGCACCATGGT
>CAIZHL010000591.1 GCA_903932755.1 uncultured beta proteobacterium | reverse complement strand
GGTGCGGTTTGCAGAGCAGGAAAAGGCTTCTATTACAGACACGGAGGGCAGGTGGAAAGTAATGCTTGATTCCCTGACTGCCTGCGCTGATCCCCGCACACGCAATCAAATAGCATAGACCTGCAACCGCAACACTAGGCACTGCCGGCACGACCCAGGGCAACGCGCACAAAATTCCGGGAGACGAGCCCTGACCCGACAGACCGAATGACCACCGGCGCAAACGGGCGGCAGAAGTAAAGTTGATTTGCGACTATGAGTGGGGAGCGGGGAAAAGTGTGCCGGCGGTAAACGGTTGCCGGATCAATTGATGAAGGCAGTTGGGCTGACCCGTTGAGGTCGGTGAAGTCTGTGCCCGAAGCTTCCTGCATTCAGCTCTCCCGTTATTGTCGATGTGAAGCCGGTGATAACCGGGACGCTGCTCCAGCCAACCTGCCTCGTCCCTTCTCGACAGCGACCTACTATATCTAGTAGGTCATCGATCATCTGGCACTAATTGTAGTGGTTGATTTTTTACACTGCAAGAGTTTTCTGATGTAAGAACGAAAAAAGACGTTGCAGGCTTGCGACAGTGATCAGCTTCCGTCGCCAACCCGATGCCAGTCGAAGTGCGGGCCCGGATCGGTCTTGCGTCCAGGCGCGATGTCACTGTGGCCGGCCAGCGCTTCAATCGGGTAGCGGTGCCGCAACTCGTCGAGAAGTCGATTGAGGGTCAGGTACTGGGCGTCCTCGAAAGCCAGTTGGTCGCAGCCCTCGAGCTCAATGCCGATCGAGAAGTCGTTGCAGTTCGCCTGCCCCTTCCAGCTCGAAACGCCGGCATGCCAGGCACGCTGCGCGCAGGACACGAACTGGACCAGAGCACCGTCGCGACGAACGAGGAAATGGGCCGAAACCCGCAGCCCATTTATCTCGCGGAAATAGGAATGCGCATCGGGATCGAGGCAGTTTGTGAACAGATCGATGATCCCCGGTCCGCCAAATTCGCCTGGCGGCAGGCTGATGGCGTGGATCACTACCAATCGCGCCACAGCATCCGCGGGCCGCTCGTCACAATTCGGCGAGGGCACCCGACGCGCCTCGGGCAACCAGCCTTCATCGCGACCCGTGTCGCGATGCCGCATCACTCGTTGATCCCCAATCGGGCCATCCTATAGCGCAGGGAACGAAAAGTGACGCCAAGCAGGCGGGCGGCCGCGGTACGGTTGCCGTTCGATTGCGCCAGCGCATCAAGAATCGCCTGCCTTTCCACCTGGTCAAGGTGATCCTGCAGCGAGCCGCCGACCGTTGCGGGGGCGACGCCGGAAAGTTGGGCCGGAGCGAGGTTGAGATCAGCCGCCTCGATGCGGTCGCCCGCCATCAGCGCCAGCGCCCTCTCGAGAACGTTCTCGAGTTCGCGCACGTTGCCCGGGAAGGGGTAGCTTTGGAGTGCCTCAAGCGCAGTCGCCGCCAACGGTGGCGACATCACGCCGGCGGATCGCGCCAGCCGCTCCAGAATGTGCCGGACCAGCGCCGGAATATCCTCGCGACATTCCCTCAGTGCCGGCATCCGCAGCTCAATGACGTTGAGCCGATAGAAGAGGTCCTGGCGGAATCGTCCTTGCTCGACCAGTGCCTTGAGATCCTGGTGCGTAGCGCAAATTACCCGCACGTCGACGGGCTCCTCTCCGGTTGCGCCGACCTTGCGCACACGTTTCTCCTGAATCGCACGCAGCAGTTTCACCTGCATGGTCAGCGGCAGCTCCGCCACCTCATCGAGGAACAGGGTACCGCCGTCGGCGACATGGAAGAAGCCCTCGCGATCATCGCTGGCACCCGTGAAGGCGCCCTTGCGATAGCCGAAGAACTCGCTTTCCATCAGGTTCTCGGGAATGGCTCCGCAATTCACCGGCACAAAGGATCGATCGCGGCGGGCGCCCAGATTGTGGATCAGTCGCGCGGCCAGTTCCTTGCCGCTGCCCGACTCACCCGTGACATGAACCGGCGCCTGGCTTCGCGCCACCCGGTCGATAAGTCCGCGCACTTGCTCGATTGCCGGTGATTCGCCAAGCAAGCCTACCTCGCCATCCATGTCCCCGGCGGGATTCGGGCTGGGCAAATCCAGTGCGGACTTGACAAGGCCCCGCAACTGGTCAAGCGACACCGGTTTGGCTATGTAATCGAATGCACCTGCCTTGAGGGCGGACACCGCATTCTCGGTGCTGCCATGCGCCGTAATCACCGCCACCGGCAGATCGGCCACGGTTTCTGCGATATGGCGCACCAAGTCCAGCCCCTCGCCGTCGGGCAGGCGCATGTCGGTCAGGCAAAGCTGATAGCGCTGGCCGGCAAGCATGCGCCGCGCCTCGGCAAGCGAACCGACGCAGTCGGCCAGAAGGCCCATGCGCGCCAGGGTGAGGTCCAGCAACTCGCGGATATCGGCTTCGTCGTCTACCACCAGCACCCGCTTGCTCTCGCCATGGCCGCGAGGACGGCGTTCAGTCTTCATTGACATGCCAGTCCCTCGGCCGAGATGCGAAAATGAGCCCCTGATGCACTGTCCAGCAGTTCGAGGCTGGCGCCACTAGCCTCACACAATTCCCTCGCAATATATAGGCCCAGCCCGGTGCCGGCTCCGTGCGTTGTAAAAAACGGCTCGAATACCTGGTTGCGCTGCGACTCATCGACTCCCGGTCCGTCGTCGATGACATGCACCTCGACCCTGCCAGGCACGGCGGCAGCCCTCGCCTCCAGTCGCACCGCCCGATCTGCCGGGCTGGCATGGCGCAGGGCGTTGGCCATGAGGTTCCACAATACTCGATACAGATGCCCCCGATCAAAACGCAGTTCGACATCGGCCTCGCCGACATGGACGCGCCTGCCGGCCGATGCATCATGCAGAACCAGCTCCTCCATGAATCCGGTAAGAAATGACTGCCACCGCAGGGATTCCGCTTGCGCGCGGTCACGACGGCCAAGTTCCAGCACCTCGGTCACCAACCGGTTCAGGCGCAGGGCATTGTCATGAATGATCCGCGCCAAACGCGCATGCAAGGGGTCGCGGTTCTCCTCTGCGAGCAGTTCGGCGGCGTGGCTGATGGCCGCCAGGGGGTTGCGAATCTCATGAGCCATGTTGGCCGTGAGTCGTCCCAGCGCCGCCAGTTTGAGCTGTTGTGCCTGGGATTGAACCCGCTCCATGTCTTCGAGATAAATCAGCGCATGCCCTCCAAGTTCCGCCGATGGCATGTAGCGCACGCGCAACAGGCGTCCCCCTTCCTGGCGGAGCATCTCCACCATTTCGACCGGCTGCGCACTCCACATCCGGAAACGATCGGCCAGGGCGCGGGACAAGGTCGCCAGCTCCGCGCCGGCGATAGCCTCTACCCCGAGCAAAGCTTCGGCGCGCGGGTTCAGCAATCGCAGGCGCCCGTCGCCATCCACCACCAATACACCATCCTCCATGTCGCGAATGATCCGCTCGCTGATACGCAACTGATCATTGAGTTCCCTTCCGCGATCCCGTGCCAGGGTTTCGTTGGCGACCACCCGCTGCGCCAGCAACCGGGCAATGATCGCAGTCGCGAAAAAGGCAATGCAGATGATCCCCGTTCGCACGAAGTCGGCCGGGTCTGCTTCCATTGCCAGCGCACGCCAGCTTTCTTCCAGCAGCATCGCTACCGATGCCAGGGCTGCGTAAAACAAGGTCATCCGCCCCTGCCCCACCAGCGCGGCGCCGGCAACGACCACCAGCAGCAGCATGGCAATTCCGCTCTTTTGCCCG
>CAIZHL010000590.1 GCA_903932755.1 uncultured beta proteobacterium | reverse complement strand
GTTGGTGTTCAGGTTGATGGTCCCGGCGTCGGTATGGCCGCGAAGGCAAGTCGCCAAGATATCGCCGATTCAGCCAAGAAAAAGGGCGATGAAGTCTTCCAGAAGGAAGACCAGCTTTACACCAGTCTTCGGGCGCAACTTGATGCGTAGTCCGAAGGGCGTTCAACCATACCAATCAATACTTGGTCCGGTAAGGGCACCGATGCGACTGTCGCCTTCCAAGATTCGTTGCCAATAAGCGGCCAGTTGAATTTCGCTTCCTGGAAGCGGTCGGTCGTCACTGCGTACTCGGTGCCCATAACGGCCGTCGCGGTTTCCCGATAGCGGCCAGTCAGCGAAACGTAGGCTATGCGCACTGCGATGCTCCGATGCGGTCGTTGACGACCTCGCGCTGCCGGCCATAACCAGCCGGTCAAGGTAGTCATCCAGTTTCCGCAGGCGAAGCGCCCGCCGCCCTAGCTGGATGTCCGGTTTACGGTGAGCCAATTGACACCTGCACTGTCCCGACTCGGCCAAAAAAGCTGTTCAACCACAGAGTCTATGGTGCCGTTAAAGACTGATTGCGGTTATTGCGCTGGTTGGTTCTAACACCAACAATATTCAATACGCGCTCTCGCCAAAACGGAACGAACGACACCTGAGGTGTGAGGACCGGCCGTTCGGCGCGATTTCCTAACGCATCCAGAAACGCGATCACGACAGGATGGGACCCGTCACGGGACTGGAGGGCATCCCGGAAGACATACGAGGATGCGCCCCGGTGAACAAGCTCGATTGTCCAAGCGCTACTGGCAGCCTTCGATCAGGTGCAAAAAATGACGGCAAAGTTGGTAGTCAAGGCGGCCCGAGCGCCGGCCGCACCGAGGCCCGCAACGTCAGGGGTGATTGGCCTCGACGTTTTCGACGTCGAAATAGCGCAGCGTGTTACGCCCGGCCTGCTTGGCCTGGTACATGGCAAAGTCGGCTCGGTGCATCAATTCCTTAGCCGTGTGCTGGCGGCCATGAAACCGTGTGATGCCGATGCTGGGCGTGGCTAAGCATTCATGCCCTTCCAGCGTGTAAGTTGCGTTCAGCGCGCTGAGGATCTTTTCACCGACCGTCCTGACTTGGGCGGCCGCTTCCGTTGGATCGGGGTCGAGGTTTTCGAGCATCACGACAAACTCGTCGCCGCCTAGTCGCGCCACCGTGTCGGACTCGCGAATGCAAGCACGCAGGCGAGTCGCAACCTCCTGCAGCAACAGGTCGCCGACGTTGTGGCCGAAGGTGTCATTGACGGCCTTGAATTTGTCCAGATCGACGAACAGCAGCGCCCCGCCGCGCTCCACGCGGGCGCTGGTCGCCAGCGCCTGTTCAAGGCGGTCGAAAAGCAATCGCCGATTTGGCAGACGAGTCAGCGAATCGTAGAACGCAAGGTTCCTGGCTTCGTCCTCGGCCGCCTTGCGCAAGGTGATGTCGACCATGGTGCCGACATAGTTGGTGATCTTCCCGTTGGAGTCCTTGACGGCAGTGATGGTCAGCCACGCAGGATAGAGCGAACCGTCCTTGCGACGATCCCATATCTCTCCCTGCCAGGTCCCGTCATGACGAATGGCAGCCCACATCTCGGCATAGAAGTCGGGATCATGTCGGCCCGAACTGAGCACTGTGGGTTTTTTTCCTATCACTTCTTCGGCGGCATAGCCGGTGATGCTCGTGAATGCCTGATTGCCGCGGAGAATCTTCGCGTCGGCATCCGTGACCAGCATGCCTTCCTGCGACTCTAACACGGTCGCCGCAATGCGAAGCTCCGATTCGGAGCGCTGCAGTTCGTCGTACTGCGAACGAATGATGCGATCGGCACGAAGCACGATGAAGTACAGCACGGCATAAAGCATGCAAAGCGCCGCCACGGTGCCGACGGTAACGACCAGGGCTTGTTGGTCGGTGCGAGCCACCCAGTCGGTAATGTCGCTATACACCTCCAGGACGCCCTCGACGGGCTGGTCCGTGCCGCTGCGCAGCGAAACATAACTGGACAAGACATCGACATTCTCCATTTCCCGGTCGAAGCCGCTGAAATGGTGACGGTGGGTCAGCTCGCTAAGCGGCTTTCCCTGAATAGCCGAAATGAAACCGGGGTTGGCAGCGTAGTTGATGCCTATCTGGGCCGGGTCCGTGGAAAAAATCGTTCGGCCGCCAGCATCGTATAGTTTCAGCTTGACGATCCGGGAGTTTTTCATCGCCTCGAATACCGCCACCCTTAGGGTACTCACTTCGGGATGGATCTTCAGCGTCTCCGTATCGAGAGATCGCGCGAGTTCGGCAACACTACGAAAGCGCGGCAATAGCGCGTTGGCCAAGGTTTGCGTCAGGGCAACGTGGTTGCTTTCACCGATATCCAGCAGCTGCGTGCGTTCCGCCTGATAATGCACCACGCCAATCGCCAGCGTGGTGAGGATCATCGATACCAAGCTTGCAATGGAGAAATATCTGAGTAGCGGAAACATTTGCGGGAGCTTTGTCGCTTTCGTGTGAAAAAATGACAGTGATTTCAGTGGTCCGATTCCGAGTATCCGCGCCCTCCCAGCCTCGGTCAATGGCAATTTTATTCGTCGAATTGCGCGACCAGTCCCGTCCTCGGCGCTCACTTGCTCCGGGTGGCGCCTCGCTCTATGTAATGTCTGGGGACACTCTTGAGCAATGAGCCATGCATCACATACCCATTTTCCCGCGAGTTCCTATGTTGTCCCCGCTCATGCACCTGATTCACTTTTCGCCGCCGACTGTATGGGCCATGTAGCTGTCGAATTCAATGGCGAGCATTTCCGAAATATTCTCATGCTAGATGCCGGGCTTGATTAGCCTCGTTGCTATCAAGGATAGGAAATCCAATGAGCTTATAGGAAGTATGGCTGACGCCTGGTGCAGCCAAGGACTGCGCGCTAGGCGAGGTGATTGAACGACAGCAATGAGTAGAGGATCTGCCTCTCAGAAAACTTTAATATGCCGACCCCTACTACGGGCAACATGCCCCAGTCATTTGCTCTGACTGATCGCTAGCGCTGCATGGCTGCCAATTGCTCGGAACTCCTGACCGGTTCCTTTGGGCACGGAACACTTAGTGACGACCGGCCGCTTCCAGGACGCGAAAATCCACCGACAGCTTCCCGGCAATCAATCTTCGAGGGCGACAGTCGCATCGGTGCCCTTAGCGGCCTGATGACTTTTTCATGGGCAATGACGGCTATAGGGAATGCGTCCTTTTTAGGAGACTTTCCGCCAGGGTCTGCTCCACCCTCAAAACCGGCCAGTCGCAATTTTCTGATCCAAGACTCGGTTGAGGGTCTGCTTGCCAAAACCGCACCGACTCATCCGTGCCCAAAACGGCCATAGCGGGTTCCCGATTGCGGCCAGTCAGGCAAACCAGGTTCCGCGAACTGAGATGCTCTGAAGCGGTCGTTGGCGACCTCAACCTCCCGGCCATAAAGGGACATTGGCGCCCCCAAAACCATGAACTATTGAATGACCCCTTTGACCTCTTGGATTCAACTGGTGGATGCAACACACTTAGAAGCTGCGTAAGCAGAAGGAGTGTTGCAGATGAAATACCGGTCGAGGATTTATTACACGGAGCAGCAAAAGGCCCTGATGTGGGAACGCTGGCAGAAGGGTGATTCG
>CAIZHL010000589.1 GCA_903932755.1 uncultured beta proteobacterium | reverse complement strand
GGCAGAAGGCCGTGGCGGCGCAAGGCGATACCCGCGACTTCACCTGGATCACCACCGAACTGGCGAAGCGCATGGGGCTGCTCGAGCAGTACAACGATGCGATCAATCGCGGCGCGGCAGGCGTTTCGCCGCTGAAGGGCCCGAACTACGATTTCAGCCTGGATCCGAAGGTGGAACACACGCCGGAAGTGATCTGGGATTCGGTCTGCCGCGCGGCAACCACATCACTGTCCGAAGGCAGGGAAACGCACGACCTGGAATGGTTCAAGGAACACGGCTTCTACACGGTGCCGATGTCGCGCCTGGAATGGTATCTGTCGCCGACCATGGAAAAGCAGGGCCTGCGCTACGAACTGCCTTATCAGGAGCGCCTGCTGCGCGTCGGGCGCGAGCTCAGGAACCGCCTGCACGAGAACAAAATGAATTGGTGGGACCACCAACTGTCGGAGTATGTCGCGCTACCGGAGTGGCATGACGTTCCCGGACGCTGGGATGCGGCGCTGGTGAATGCCGGAGCGAAGGTCGAGGATTACCCGCTCTGGCTGCTGGCCAGCAAGAGCATGCAGTACCACGCCGGCGGCAATGTCGGCATCGAACTGATGGCCGAGGTTTCGCGCAACATCCGCGGCCATGACGGCGTGATCATCAACGCCACGACCGCAGCGCGCTACGGCATCGCCGATGGCGACCGCATCGAGGTCCGTTCGCATATCGGCGCCACCTACGGCGCCGCGGTGCTGGTGCAGGGGGTGCGGCCGGACACGCTGGTGATCCTCGGGCAGTTCGATCACTGGGCCCAGCCCTTCGCCAAGGATCTCGACCGGCCCAGCCTCAACACGATTGCGCCGATGTCGCTGGAACTCACCGATGCCACCGGATCCGGTTCCGACATCGTCAAGGTTCAGGTACGAAAGATGGACGGGCATATGGAAGGGGCAGCGGCATGACCCGCTATGTGACCACCATCGACCTGCGCCGCTGCATCGGCTGCCAGACCTGCACCGCCGCGTGCAAGGGTGCCAATGCGACACCGCCCGGCATCCAGTGGCGGCGCGTACTGGACATCGAGACCGGCGAGTTCCCCAACGTGCGCCGCGACTTCCTCCCCATGGCCTGCATGCACTGCGCCAACCCGCCTTGCGAGGAAGTCTGCCCGACCAAGGCCACCACGAAGCGCGCCGACGGCCTGGTGGCGATCGACTACGATCTGTGCATCGGTTGTGCCAACTGCGTCATGGCCTGCCCTTACGACGCGCGCTCGATCGTGCATGCCTCGCATTTTTCCTACGGCGACCAGCCGCTGCCATCCGAGGCGAAGGGCTTCGATCCGGCGCGCATCGCGGTTTCGATGAAATGCAGCTTCTGTGTCGATCGCATCGACGAGGCAGCCATCACCGGACGGACTCCCGGCGTGCATCCCGAGGTGACACCGGCCTGCGTCAACTCCTGCATTTCCGGTGCCATGGAGTTCGGCGACGTCGAGGATCCGGAAAGCAACGTCAGCCGGCTGCTCGCGCGCACGCAGCACTACCGCATGCACGAGGAACTCGGTACCGAACCCGGCGTGTATTACATATGGAACCAGTCATGAAGAAGTCTGCCAAGAGAATGTCCGACTTCGTGTCGCCGCGCCAGCAGCGCAATTGGGACTGGCGTGCGGCGGCCAACTTCATCGCCGGCGGCGCCGGCGGCGGCCTGCTGTTGTTCAACGCGCTGGTCAGCGTCGAGCCGGGGTTGATCCGCGCCTCGATTCTGCTCGGCCTGATGCTGATCGGCGGCGGCCTCACCTGCGTCTGGTTCGAGATCGGCCGTCCGTGGCGCGCCTTGAACGTCTATCGGCATTTCGGCACTTCCTGGATGACACGCGAAGCCGTCGTGGCTCTGGTGCTTTTCCCCATCGGTGCAGTCGCGTTGCTGACCGTGCAGCCGATGTTTGTCCTTGCAACGGGAATTCTGGGCATGGCATTCCTTTACAGTCAGGCGCGCATCCTGGCGGCCAACAAGGGCATCCCGACCTGGCGCAATCCGCGCAGCATTGCCCTGATGATCGTTACCGGGCTGGCCGAGGGCGGCGGATTCCTGGCGTGCGTGGTGTCGTTCGGCACGATGCCGATCGGTCCCGTGGCGCTGGTTTTCCTGATCGTGCTGATCGCCGTGCGCGCCTATTTCTGGAAAGCCTACCTCGCCGGCCTGATCGCCGATGGCGCACCCGATGGTGCATTGCGGGTCCTGAACGGATTCAGTTCGAGCTTTGTCCTTCTGTCCCATGTCGTGCCTGCACTGCTTGTCGTGTTCGCGCTGGCGGGATTGCCGGGGCGGGGCGCTCTGGTGTTTATCGCCGGACTCCTGGTAGTTACCGGCGGCTGGATGCTGAAATACACGCTGGTCAGGCGCGCCGCATTCACCCAGGGGCTGGCACTGCTGCACCTGCCGGTGCGCGGGGGAGGGCCGGCCGGCCCCGCGGTCAAACCGGGCTGGAAGGCCATCGCGGGGACATAAGTCGCATAATAGGAATCAGGGAAGCAAACAAGAGATGGGGCCACGCAGTCCCATCGCACCGGAGGAGACGGGATGTACGAAGTACGCTTTCATGGCCGCGGCGGTCAGGGTGCCGTTACGGCAGCCGCGATGCTGGCGGCGGCGCTGCTGGAGGAGGGCAAGTACGCGGTGTCGATTCCGTCCTTCGGCTTCGAGCGGCGCGGTGCCCCGGTGGTTTCCTTCCTGCGCTGCAGCGATCGCGAGATCCGCCAGCTGACCAATATCTATACGCCCGACTGCCTGATCTGCGTCGATCCGACACTGGCGAAGTCGGTGGATATATTCGCCGGGCTCAAGCCAGGCGGCACGCTGGTGCAGGCCACGCACCGGCCGCTGGACGAGGTTGCGGTCTCCGATGCGGTGGGCAGGGTCGGCCTGTGCGACGCGATAGGCATTGCGCTGCAAATCTTCAAGAAGCCGATCACCAATACGCTGATGCTCGGTGCGTTCGCCCGGACCACCGGCATCGTCTCGCTGGAGGCGCTGAAGCGCTCGCTGGAAGATTCCGACTTTCGCGATGCCGGCCTGAAGCAGAACATGGATGCGCTGGAGCGTGGCTACCACGAAACCACGGTCCATGTGATCGAGAGGAGGGCCGTGGCATGAGGCACAACAGTTACCCGATGTTCAATCTGGAACTGGCCAATGTGCCGGATGACCTGAGCCCCGTCGCCACCGTCATGAGTCCGATGCTGCCCGGCGACTGGCGCAGCATGCGGCCGGTGGTCGACCGCGACAAGTGCGTCAAATGCGCCGTCTGCTGGCTGTACTGTCCGGTGCAGTGCGTCGAGGAAAAGCCGGCCTGGTTCGACTTCAACCTGAAAACCTGCAAGGGCTGCGGCATCTGCGCCAATGAATGTCCGCAGCGCGCGATCACCATGATTCCGGAGGCCACGTGAGTCCGTATCGCCGTATCGCCAGAGCCGACTTTTTCAGGAGCGGCGTGGAATCGTCCGCTGTCCGTCATTCCAGGCTTGACCCGGAATCCAGCAGCGCCCCTCTGGATTCCGGCTTTCGCCGGAATGACGAGCTTGAAGCTAGTTCTTCCTTCGTACCTGTTCCGGAGGCCGCATGACTACCGCCACCCTTGAAACGCCAAGCCAGGCCAAACGCGCCAAACAGAAAGTCATGCTGGTCGAAGGCAACGAGGCCGCCGCGCTGGGCGTTGCCCTGGCGCGTCCGGACATGGTCGCCGTGTATCCGATCACGCCGCAATCCTCGCTGGTCGAGCATGTCGCCAAGCTGATCGCTGACGGCAAGATGGATGCCGACATCGTCGATGCCGAAGGCGAGCATTCCGTACTTTCCGTGCTGCAGGGCGGGGCGCTGGCCGGGGCGCGGACCTACACCGCGACCTGCGGGCCGGGCCTGGCTTTCATGTTCGAACCCTATTTCCGCACCTCGGGCATGCGCCTGCCGATCGTCATGTCCATCGTCACGCGTGACGGCATCACGCCGCAATCGGTGTGGGGCGGCCACCAGGACGCCATGACGGTGCGCGAGGTGGGCTGGGTGCAGGTGTATTGCGAGACCGTGCAGGAAGTGCTCGACACCACCATCATGGCCTTCAAGATCGCCGAGCACCACGACGTGATG
>CAIZHL010000588.1 GCA_903932755.1 uncultured beta proteobacterium | reverse complement strand
TCCAGCGGCAGGCCGTCCCAGGTGGGCGTGCCGGCATCGGCGAAGGGGATGTCGGGCTCTTTGCCATCGACGTAGCGAACCGCGCCATCGACGCGCAGGAAAGTTCGGGCCAGTTTCTCCCGCGGGCGCTGTCCTGAAATATGTTCAAGCAGGGCCAGCAGCGGACGCTCGCCGTCGTCCAGCGTAACGTAATCGAAATAATCGAAGACCCGCGGCTCGGCGAGTTCGCGCAACTCGGTGTTGACGAAGCCGCCGCCGAGCACGGTGACTATGGACGGATCGTGCGCCTTGATCGCCTGGGCGATGCGGAAGGCGCCGTAGACGTTGCCGGGAAAGGGCGTAGACACCAGCACTACATTGGGTGCGTATCGCCGCACGGCATCCAGCGTCAGTTCGCGCAGCGTGCGGTCAACCAAATTTTCCGCTGCGGCCAGCGCCTGCGCCAGCGGCTCGAACGTGGCCTGGCTTTGCGCCAGGGACTCGGCATAGCGGACAAACTCGAAACGTGCGTCGGCTGCCTCGCGCAACACGTCGGCGACATCGTCGAGGTAAAGCGTGGCGAAGTGCCGCGCGCGATCCGTCACGCCCAGCGCGCCGAAGGCCCAGGCCAGCGGATCGCCGCCTTCGTCATCGACATAGGCTTCGAGCGGTTCGAAACGCGACCCTTCGGGCAGGAAATTGCGCCCGGCGATGCGATGCGCGACGGACGGGTCGCGCCCCTGCAGGAAGGCCACCGCGGATTCGATCGTCGCCAGGTAGCGCTCGAATTGCCGCTCGAAGTCCTGCACCCGCGGCGTGCGCTGCCTGGCGGGCATGGCCGCGATGCACTCGCGCAAGGCGCGCAGGCCGTCGGGCGAGAACAGGCGCAGCACCAGAGCAAGGGCGAGGTCCTCCTGCACCGCCGGATAGCCGCGCGAACGCAGGAAACCGGTCAGGTAGGCCGTCGACGGATACGGCGTGTTGAGTTGCGTCATCGGCGGGATGACGGAGAGGATTTTCAGCGGGCTGGCCGGCATGGGAATCGCGATCGAAACATCGTCTAATGATAGAGCCTTCGCCGGCATCACCGGCGAATCACCATGCCACCCGGACCGGTTTGCTGCCGGCGCAGCCTAGTCATTGCGGAACACCAGGCGGTTGCCGGCGCCGTGTCGCCAGCACCGACTTTCCTGGTTTTCCTAGCCCAGCATGAGATTCGGCAGGTAGAGCACCGTGGCGGGGAAGATCCACATCAGCAGGATGCAGATTGCGAATGAAATCATGAAGTACATCACGCCTCGAAAAATGGTGTGGATCGGTATCTCCGGCGCGAGGCCATGCACGATGAAAACATTGACGCCCACCGGCGGCGTCACCGCGCCCATGGTGGTGACGACGGTAAGGATCACCGTGTACCAGACCGGGTCGTAACCGAGCGCGACACCGAGGGGAAAGAAGATAGGAATGGTGACGACGAGGAAACCCAGCGCATCCATCAGCATGCCGCCGATGATGTAAATGCCCAGCACCACCAGCAGGATGACGAAGGGCGCCACCGGCAGCGCCGAAGCCCATTCGGCAAGCTCGAAGGGCAGGCGCGACACGGTGAGGAAGCGGCCGAAGAGCACCGCGCCGGTGATCAGCAGCACCACCATGGCCGAGATGCGGACGCTCTCGATGATGGACTGGACTATGCCCTTGAAGCTCAGGCTGCGCTGCACCAGTCCGATCGCCAGGGCGCCGAAGGCCCCCGCCGCGCCGGCCTCGGTGGGTGTAAACCAGCCCAGGTAGAGGCCACCGATGACGAGTGAAAACAGCAGCAGCGCCTCGACCACGCCGGATAGCGCGACCAGCTTTTCGCGCCAACTGGTTTGCGGACCGAGCGGGCCCAGTGCAGGGTTGCGCATGCACATCCAGACGATTGTCAGCAGGAACAGCGCGGTGAGGATCAGGCCGGGAATGACGGCGGCGAGGAACAAACGCAGCAGCGACTGCTCGGTCTGCACCGCGATCACGATCAGCACCACGCTGGGCGGGATCACCACGCCGAGCGTGCCGCCGACGGCGATCGCGCCGCTGGACAGCGCCGGATCGTAGCCATAGCGGCGCATTTCCGGCATGGCGATGGTACCCATGGTTGCCGTCGTCGCCGAATTCGAGCCGCAGATCGCCGAGAAACCGGCACTGGCAGCCACCGTGGTACAGGCCAGGCCGCCGGGCATGCGCCCGACCCAGGTGTAGGCCGCCCTGTAGAGTCGCTCGGTAGTGCCGGCACGATAGGCGAACTGCCCCATCAGGACGAACAGCGGAATTACGGAAAGACCGTAGGAGGAAAACTGCTCCCAGACATTGGTCGCCGCGAGATGGGTGGCGGCAGGCACCGAAAGCAGGTAGGCATTGCCCAGCAAACCGGCGGCTAGCATGGTGAACGCGATGGGCATGCCGAGCAGCATCAGCAGCGACATCAGCACCAGGCCGATCACGGCTACGATCAGGGGATCCATTTACTACCCTTTCAGTGGCGCAGCGCGGCCATCAGGGCCGCCACCGAGCGCAGGAAATCCACCAGCAGGGCCAGCGTCAGCCCGGCACAACCCAGGCTGACGACATAGACCCAGGGATAGACGATGATGCGCAGGGTTTCCGACAGCGAACCGGTTTCGTGCAGCACGCGGCCGTAGCGCGCCACGTAGAAGGCGACGACGGCGAACAGCGCCAGCGAGATCAGCGCCATCAGCGCCTCGGTCAGCGCCCGGCTGCGCCGGCCCATCTTGACCACCACGAGTTCCATCGCGACATGGCCCTTGTGGCGCTGCACCGTGCCCAGAGCCAGCGCCATCGCCACCGCCGAGAGCCAGCCGATGACCTCGTAGGAACCGGCCACGGTGACGCCGAAGCCGCGCATCACCATGTCGGCCACCGAGAACAGCATCATGGCGCCCAGCATCGCCGCCGCCGCCCAGGCCAGGCCTTCGTTGAGGAGGGCGCTGGCCCGGTCGAGGAAGTGGATCACACCGCCTGGCACGGCGTCCGCGCCAGGCTGAACGGCGGAGCTCATTACTTCTTGAACTGGTCGCGCAGTTCGTGCAGGCGCTTCAGATATGCCGCGGCGGGCAGGCCCTTGCCGGACATCTCCTTGACCCACTCGTCTTCCATCGGTTTCAGTTTGCCGTCCCAGCGCGCGCGCTCGTCGGCGGCGAGCGTAACCACCTGCAGCTTGTAATCCTTGGCGGCCCAGGCCATCGCCGCACCGACATTCTCGTTGTCGTGGTAATTGCCGGTCCAGGCGGGCATTTCCTCGGCGAGTTCGTCGATCACCTTCTTCACGTCGGCCGGCAGCTTGTCCCACTTCTTCTGGTCCATCACCGCGGCGAAGGCCACCACCACGGTCGGGTAGTCGGTGACGAACTTAAGCGATTCGGCCAGCTTGAAATCCTGCAGCACTTCGCGCGAGGTCATTGCGCCGTTGATGACGCCGGTCTGCACCGACTGCGGCACTTCCGGCATCGGCATGCCGATCGGCGCCGCGCCGAGGGCTTTCAGCACCGGCACGCCGGTGCCGGCAGCGCGCAGCTTCATGCCGGCGAGATCGGCGGCGTTCTTCACCGCGGTCTTGCTCATGATGTAGCCGGGCTCGTTGGTGAACATCGCGATCACCTTGAAGCCCTCATATTCCTTGGGCTTGAACTCCTTGGTCACCGCCCACAGCGCACGGCTGGCCTGCGTCGCGTTGGTGAAACCGACCGGCAGCGCCACGCCGGAGGTCAGCGGAAAGCGACCCGGATCATAGGAGGGGGAACCGAGGCCGATGTCGGCTACGCCCTTGGCGACGCCGTCGTACATGTCCTTGGCGCCGAGCAAGGTGCCGCCGGGGAAGGTCTTGACGTCGACCTTGCCGTTGGTGCGCTTGGCCAACTGTTCCGCCCAGTGCGTCATCTGCCGCGCAGGGAAGGTCCTGGCCGGGGCAAAGAAGGCGTAGGTCAGGTTGATTTCGGCGGCCGCGGCGGTCTGCGGCAAGCCCACGCCGAGCAGCCCGGCACCCAGTACGGCGATCAATCCGGAAATTGTTTTGCGGCGATTCATGCTGTCTCCTCCTGTTGTCTGCGCGTGCGGCCGGCCGCGCGGCGGTGGTTGTCCTGCTGTTTTACCTGATTTCGGGCACGTCGATGTCAAGTCCGTCGAGCGACGCCGGCTTGACCCTGGCGCGGGTGAAGTTCGGCGTATGCGGGAAGGGGCGCGTGGCGTCGAAGCCGACCTTGCTGCCGAGGTAATCGGTAAAGGTCGGGTTGAGGCCGTGGCCGAATACGTTCTCGATCACCAGGATGCCGCGCTTCGGATCGAGCCGCGTCGCCATCGCCCATTCGACGTCGCCGGGATTGCGGATGTCGACGTCGTCGTCGACCACGGTGACCATCTTCAGCGGCGGAAAGGCGGCAAAAGCAGCCATCAGAGCCTGCTTGGCCCAGCCGGCGCGCTTCTGCGCGATCTGCACCACGGCATGGTAGAAGCCGCAGCCGCCGTGCGAGAAGTACACGTCCTTGACGCCCGGCACCTGCTTCTGCAGCAGCGCCAGCACGTTCGCCTCGCCCAGCAGGCCGACGGAATTGAACACCTCGCCGCCGGAAATGATGGTCTGGAATACCGGCTGGTGCCGGCGGTGGATCTTCTTCACGCGCACCAGCGGACGCGGCGCCACCGTGGCGTAGTAACCCGTGACCTCGGCGAAGGGACCTTCCTCGTGCAGTTCGCCGGGCACCATTTCGCATTCGAGCGCGAACATCGCGTCGGCCACCATCTCGACTTTGGAAGTGGTACCGGCGACCAGTTCCAGCGGTGCGCCGTGGAAACGGCTGGCGATGCCGAGTTCGTCGGTGCCCATGGGCGCCGCCTCGGCCGGCGTCGCCGCGGCGAAGTGCAGTCCCGGGCCGACGCCGACGTTGAGCGTGAAGGGCAGCGGCTCGCCGCGCGCGGCGGCCTTGGCAAGGCAGATCTCAAGGTGCCGGCCGGCATCGATGTTGATCGCCAGGCGATCCTTGCCGACCACCAGGAAGCGCTGGATCGAGGTATTGCGGATGCCGGTTTCAGGATCCTTGGTGATCACCACGGCGGCATCAAAATAGGGGCCGGCATCGAGCTCGGCATGGGTCGGCACCGGCAGTACGGAAAGGTCGACCTCCGGTTCGGTGACCTGCAGCACCGGCCCGGTCTTGGCCACGGCCGGGGCCATCGGCTTCTGCTGCCAGTCGCGGATGCATTCGGCAACGTATTGCGGCAGCGTCGTTGCGGGACGGTCAAAGAGATCGCCGAGCAGTTCGCGCGACCAGTAGAGACCGGTGAAAACCGGAAAGCGCGAGCCCTTGACCTTCTCGAACAGAACAGCGCGCGGACCACGCTCGAACTTCGCCGCGATGCCGGCCAACTGGTGCGCCGGATCGACCTCGGAACGCACGCGCACCAGCCTTCCCTTGCGGTCGAGCCAGTCGATGATGGCGCCAAGATCGGCAATCACAGGTAGGCCGGATCGATTCCCGGTCATGCCCTCTCCTCCAATGTCACCCTGCTTTATGGGTCATTCAGCGCGCTGACCCTCGACCGCAGGCCAACATCCGTACCCCTCGTTTTGCTCAGTATACTGGATACATCGATTTCAGAACAGATGCCGAAACACGTTTCCCCGAGGGCAGTATCGAGATCGGGGCAACACCCTGCTACGCGAAAACCGGCGCTACTCGACCGTGACGCTCTTGGCCAAATTCCGCGGCTTATCCACATCCGTACCCTTGACCAGGGCGACATGATAAGAGAGCAGTTGCAGCGGCACGACGTGCAGCACGGGTGAAAGCAGGCCGTAATGTTCCGGCAGGCGCAGCACGTGCACGCCGGCTTCCTCATCGACCGCGGAATCGGCGTCGGCGAAGACATACAGTTCGCCGCCGCGGGCGGCGACTTCCTTGAGGTTGGACTTGAGTTTTTCCAGCAGGGCATCATTGGGCGCGATGCTGATCACCGGCATGTCCTGGTCCACCAGTGCCAGCGGGCCGTGCTTGAGTTCCCCGGCCGGATAGCCCTCGGCGTGGATGTAGGAGATTTCCTTCAGCTTCAGCGCGCCTTCGAGTGCGATCGGGTAGTGGTGACCGCGGCCGAGAAACAGCGCGTGCTGCTTGCCGGCGAAGCGCCCGGCCCAGGCCTTGATTTCGGGTTCGAGGGCCAACACCTTCTGCACCGCCACCGGCAGATGGCGCAGTGCCCTGAGGTGTCCGGCCTCGTGCTCGGGAGCAAGGCGCCCGACCTGCTTGGCCAGGGTCGCTGCGAGCAGGAACAGTGCGGCGAGCTGGGTGGTGAAGGCCTTGGTCGAGGCCACGCCGATTTCGGGACCGGCGCGGGTCAGGAAACGCAGCGCGCACTCGCGCACGATGGCGGATTCGGCGACGTTGCAGATCGCCAGGGTGCGGCCCATGCCCAGCGCCTTGGCATGCTTGACCGAGGCCAGGGTGTCGGCGGTTTCACCGGACTGGGAAATCGCCACGACGAGCTGCTCGGGATCGGGCACCGAGATGCGATAGCGATACTCGCTGGCGATTTCGACGCTGCAGGGTATCCCCGCCAGTTGCTCGATCCAGTAGCGCGCGACGAGGCCGGAGTGGTAGCTGGTACCGCAGGCGAGGATCAGCACCGAGCGCACGCCGGCCAGCATCTGCGGCGCGGCGACGCCGAACAGGTTGGGGCTCAGGCTCTGCGCACCGCCGATCATTTCCAGCGTGGCCGCCAGCGCCTGCGGCTGCTCGAAGATCTCCTTCTGCATGTAGTGCGTGTAGTCGCCGAGCTCGACATCGTCGGCCGAAAGCGTGCTTTCATTCACCGGGCGATCTTGCGGAATGTTTGCCGGCGTACCGTCAGCGCCGACTATTCGGATCGAATCGCGCTTGAGTTCGGCGACATCGCCGTCTTCGAGATAGATCATGCGCCGCGTCACCTGCAGCAGGGCCGAGGCATCCGACGCGGCGTAGTTGCCGTCCTCGCCCAGACCCAGCAGCAGCGGGGCGCCATGACGGGCAACAACGATGCGATCGTCCCACTCCTGCAGTACGGCGATGGCATAGGCGCCGATCAGGCGTGCTTTGGCAAGGCATACCGCCGCGAACAGGTCGGGCGTCGATTTGAGCGTGTGCTGGATCAGGTGGGCGATGACTTCGGTATCGGTGTCCGAAGTAAATGCGTAACCGGCAGCCAGCAGTTCCTGCTTCAGCTCGGCGTAGTTTTCGATGATGCCGTTATGTACCACCGCGAGGCCGGCGGAAACGTGCGGATGCGCGTTGCGCTCGGAAGGCACGCCATGCGTCGCCCATCGCGTGTGGGCGATGCCGTGGTGCGCCACCTGGCCTTCAGCCTGCGCCGCCAGTTCGGCAACGCGCCCGACGCTGCGCAGGCGGGTCAGGGTCGGATTGAGCAGGGCCAGGCCGGCGGAGTCGTAGCCGCGGTACTCCAGCTTCATCAGGCCTTCGATCAGGACCGGGACGATGTTGCGCGCGGCGACGGCTGCGACGATGCCGCACATGGCTTATTTCTTTTTCACCGGCCGCTTCCAGCCGGAAATCGACATCTGCTTCGCCCGCGATACCGTCAACTGGTCGGGTGGAGCATCGCGCGTCAGCGTGGTTCCGGCGCCCAGCGTGGCGCCGCGACCGACAGTGACCGGGGCGACCAGTTGCGTGTCCGAACCGATGAAGGCATCGTCCCCGATCACGGTACGGAACTTGTTGGCACCATCGTAGTTGCAGGTGATGGTGCCGGCGCCGACATTGACGCGGCTGCCTATCGTGGCGTCGCCGAGGTAGGCGAGGTGATTGGCTTTCGAGTGATCGGCGATGGATGAATTCTTCACCTCGACGAAGTTGCCGACATGCACGCCGCGGCCGAGTTCGGTGCCGGGCCGCAGGCGGGCATAGGGCCCGACTTTGCTTTCGGCGCCGACCACGGCATCTTCGATGTGGCAGAAGGGGGCAATCTTCGCGCCGCCGCCGATGCGGCAGTTCTTCAGCACGCAATTGGCGCCGATCGTTACGCCGTCGGCCAGTTCGACGCGGCCTTCAAAGACGCAATTGACGTCGATCGCGACATCGCGCCCGCACGAGAGTTCTCCGCGTACATCGATGCGCGCCGGATCAAGCAGCGTAACGCCGGCTTCCATCAGCGCTGCGGCGATGTTGCGCTGATGCACGCGCTCCAGTACGGCAAGCTGGGCCTTGCTGTTCACGCCCTCGGTTTCCCAGACGGCATCGGGATGCGCCGTGACCACCGGCATACCCTCGGCAACGGCGAGCGCGACGATGTCGGTCAGGTAGTACTCGCCCTGCGCATTGCGGTTGCCCAGGCCGGGCAACCAGCGCGCCAGGGCCGCTGTGGGCGCGACGAGGATGCCGGTGTTGACTTCGCGGATGGCCCGTTCGGCATCGTCTGCATCCTTCTCTTCGACAATGCGCTTGACCTCACCGTTGACCCGGACGATGCGGCCGTAACCCTTCGGGTTGTCGACTTGTGCGGTGAGCAATGCCAGCTTGTCCTTGCCGGCGGCGGCGATCAGGCGCCGCAGCGTAGAGGCGCGGGTCAGGGGTACGTCGCCGTACAACACCAGGGTAAAAGTCGGCGCTGGCGATACGGCAACGGCAACGGCAAGCTGCGGCAGGGCTTGCATTACCGCATGGCCGGTGCCGAGCTGGGGTTCCTGCAGGGCCCAGGCAAGATCGGGCGCATCGAGGGCGGCACGAACCCGTTCGCCGCCATGGCCGTATACCACGCAGATTTTTGTCGCACCGATGGCGCGCGCGGCGTCGAGCACATGACCCAGCAAGGGCTTCCCCGCCAGCGGATGCAGCACCTTGGGCAAGTCGGAGTGCATCCGCTTGCCCTGCCCCGCGGCAAGGATGACGACGTTCAAGGCCGGCTTACCGGGGCAGCGTGCTGGAACCCATCAGGAACTGGTCGACGCTACGCGCGCACTGGCGTCCTTCGCGGATGGCCCAGACCACCAGCGACTGGCCGCGACGCATGTCGCCGGCAGCGAACACGCCGGGCACGCTGGTGCCGTAGGCCTGTTCGTCCTCGGTAGTGGCTTTGGCATTGCCGCGTGCGTCCTTGTCGATGCCGAAGGCATCGAGCACGCCGCCGACCGGGCTGACGAAACCCATGGCCAGGAATACATAGTCCGCCGGAATTTCGAATTCCGATCCGGCGACCTCGCTCATCCTGCCGTTCTGCCATTCCAGGCGCACGGCCTTGACGGCCTTGAGAACACCGTTCTCGCCGATGAACTCCTTGGTGCCGATCGCCCAGTCGCGCGCGCAACCCTCATCGTGCGACGAGGAAGTGCGCATCCTGAGCGGCCAGTAGGGCCAGGTCAGGGCGCCGTTTTCCTGCTCGGGCGGACGCGGCAGCAATTCGATCTGGGTGATGCTCGCGGCGCCATGGCGATTCGAGGTGCCGACGCAATCGGATCCGGTATCGCCGCCACCGATGACAAGCACGTGCTTGCCGTGGACGTTGATCGGATTTTTGCTGCCGCCGGAGACTTCCTTGTTCTGCGGGATGAGGAACTCCAGCGCGAAATGCACGCCGGCAAGTTCGCGTCCGGGCACCGGCAGGTCGCGCGGATGTTCGGCACCGCCGGCAAGCACCACGGCATCGAAGTCCTTCTTCAACTGGGCCGGGCTGACGGTTTTCTTCGCGTCGTTGACGATGCCCTTGGGCAGGGCCGCACCGGTAACCATGGTGCCGGTGACGAACTTGACGCCTTCGGCCTTCATCTGCGCCATGCGCCAGTCGATCAGGCGCTTGTCGAGCTTGAAATCGGGGATGCCATAGCGCAGCAGGCCGCCGATGCGGTCGTTCTTCTCGAACACCGTGACATCGTGGCCGACGCGCGCCAGTTGCTGCGCGGCAGCCAGGCCGGCGGGGCCGGAGCCGATGATCGCAACCTTCTTGCCGGTCTTCTTCGCCGCCGGCCGCGGCACCACCCAGCCGCTCTCGCCGGCCTTGTCGATGATGGCGCGCTCGATCGACTTGATGCCGACCGGGGTCTGCGGGATGTTCAGCGTGCAGGCCGCCTCGCAGGGCGCGGGGCAGATGCGGCTGGTGAACTCCGGAAAGTTGTTGGTCGAGTGCAGGGTCTCGATGGCCTCGCGCCAGCGGCCCTTGTAGACCAGATCGTTCCAGTCCGGGATCAGGTTGTTGACCGGGCAACCGTTGTTGCAAAACGGGATGCCGCAATCCATGCAGCGCGCGCCCTGGGTTTTTGCCTGGTCGTCCGACAGGTGCGGGATGAACTCGCGGTAGTGGCGCACCCGCGCTTCCGCCTTCTCATAGCTCTCGGAAATGCGCTGAAACTCCAAAAATCCTGTGGGCTTGCCCATTACGCTGCCTCCTTCAACCGCGCCGCTTCGATCTCTTTCAGGGCGCGGCGATACTCGTTCGGGAACACCTTGACGAACTTGCTGCGGGAGGTGGCCC
>CAIZHL010000587.1 GCA_903932755.1 uncultured beta proteobacterium | reverse complement strand
TTTTCCTTGAGGCGAATACCCGGCATTGCGTTAATCCTGAAGAGGCGGGAAAGGCGCGCATTCTAAACGCTTTGCCCTTGATGTCAATTGTTTCGGCGCGGCGATGCCTGACCACCCCTGCCGCCCGGGGCCAGACCGAGGACCTCCACCAACCGGCATGCCGCTGCCGCGGCGCCGGTGGCCGCCGGTACGGCCGGGGCCGGAGTCTGCCAGAGCCGGGTCAATACGTCGGTGAAGTCGCCGTCCGCCAGTTGCCGGCGATCGAGCACGGCGACGCGCGCGCGGGTGGCGAGCCAGGCGGCGAACCAGGGGGTTTCCGGCCAGTCCTTGCGCTCGACATACAGGATCGGGATGCCGCCGCAGGCCGCCTCGACGAAGGTGCCGTAGCCGGGTTTGGTGATCACGGCATCGACGCTGGCCAGGAGGTCGGTGAATTTCAGGCCGGGGAGGTCGAAGCTGCGTACATCCTGCCGCGTGACCCGCCATTCAGGCGGCACCAGCCAGTTAAGCCCCGGCACCTGCGGCCAGTTTTCCACCGGAAGGCGAAACTCCATGCCGCCCATGGCCAATAAAAGCCAGCGCTCACTTTCGTCCAGATCCATTATTCGCGAAACCCGCGAGCGATCGCGCCGGCCGATTTCGGCGATCGGCGCGATCTCCTGCCGCCGCGTGATGTCCGCCATCGGCAGGCCGGGGGTGACGCGCAGGAAGCTGCCGGCCATGTTGTAGGCGCCCAGTATCTGGGCGTGGATGTCGGCGGCCCAAGGCTCGTCAGCGAAATAATGGGCGAAGAGATCGGCCCAGTTCAGCGAGCACAAGCCGGCGGCAGGAATGCCGGCTTCCGCCGCCGCCGCAAGCGGCAGATAGGCGACGTTGCTGAGCAGCGCATCGACCTCGTGGCGCCGCAGCCAGGCCGCTTCGGCCGCCACCCGCTGTCGCCAGCCGGCGTGGAATTCGCGGTAGCGCAGGGCGCTTGCCGCAAGATCGATGTCGACCGCGTTGTGCATGACGAAGCCGAAGTCGCGCGCTTCGGGCACGTGCGTGAAATCGACTGCGATGCGCTTTGCCAGGCGGGCCCGGGGGATCAGGCTGCGCACCGTCAGTCGCAGGTCGGGCAACAAGGCGTGAAGCGCTGCGAGCACCGGCGCGGTTTGCGCCAGGTGGCCCAGGCCGTGGGCCGAGATGTCGACCAGCAGGTGCATGTCGAATCAGCCGGGAAGTTTGAGGCGGCGTTGCACGCGCTGCGCGACGTGGGCGCGGGCGGCGAAATCGGTCGCACCTGCAGCACTGGCCGCTTCGACGGCAGCGCCGTCGAAAGTCGCGGCACAGGTGATGATGTCCACCTCCGGATACAGCGTCCGCAGCCGGACAATTTCCGCCAGAGCATCGCGGCGCCCGAGGTCGATCACGATGCAATCCGGCGCCTCGCTGCTGGTTCTATGCAGCATCGTGACGCCGGCGGCAGACCAGGCATGGCCGAGCCTCAGGCGCGTGCTCAAGTCGTGGCAGAGCAGCAGGATTTTGGTTCCGGCCGCCTCGCTTGACGTCGATGAAGCCGACGCCGGCCGGGGCTGAATCTTCGTTTTCATTTTCTCGGACTGGAGAGTTGGGGGCGCCGTGTCGTCAGCGCCGACTTCTGGATTCTGCCACGGCGGGCATTGCCTGCCGGAACGAGCTGCGGATTATCTCCAGGAAAGCTGTATATAATATCAGTATGCAAGACAACCCTCCCCGCAAAGGTCGCGGTGCGGTGATTTCGCCCGACGGCCGCTTCGACGCATGGCAGCGCGAGGCGGCCGACGACGGCTGGTGGAACGAGGACGGGGAGGCGCCGGCCACCGAGTTGATGGTCGACAGCGCGAAGACGGTGATCACCTACAACACATCCCCGGACATTCCCTACGATCGCTCGATCAATCCCTACCGGGGTTGCGAACACGGTTGCGCCTATTGCTTCGCCCGGCCGTCGCACGCCTATCTGGGCCTCTCGCCGGGGCTCGACTTCGAGACGAAGCTCGCCTGGAAGGCCGACGCCGCGCAGACCCTGCGCCGCGAACTGGCCAAACCGGGCTACCGCTGCCAGCCGGTGGCGCTGGGCATCAACACCGATGCCTGGCAGCCGGTCGAGCGCCGCCTGCGGGTGACGCGCGACATCCTCGACGTGCTGGCCGAGACGCGCCATCCGGTGACCATCGTCACCAAGTCGGCACTGATCCTGCGCGACCTCGACCTGCTCGGCGAGATGGCGCGTGGCAATCGGGTGCATGTCGCGGTGTCGATCACCACCCTCGATCCGACCCTGGCGCGGACCATGGAGCCGCGCGCGCCGTCTCCCCAGCGCCGACTTTCGGTGATTGCGGCGCTGGCGGCGGCGGGCATTCCGACCGCGGTGATGGTGGCGCCACTGATCCCGGCGCTGAGCGACCACGAACTGGAAGCAATCCTCGGCGCGGCGCGCGAGGCCGGGGCGAACTCGGCCGGTTACATCCTGCTGCGTCTGCCCCACGAAGTGAAGCCGCTGTTCCGCGCCTGGCTCGATCGCCACCAGCCGGGACGCGCGGAACACGTGTTCAGCCTGATGCGCCAGATGCACGGCGGCAAGGAATACGACAGCGCCTTCGGTACGCGCCAGCGCGGCAGCGGGCCGCTGGCGGACATCATCGCCCAGCGCTTCCGCGCCGCAGTGCGCCGGCTGGGCCTGAATGCGCCCTCGCCGCCGCTCGATCTCAGCGCATTTTGCCCGCCGCCGAAGCCCGGGGTCGCAACGCCGCAGATGTCGCTGTTCTGAATCCGCCGGAGCCGCCCGGCGCGGCCGGTAGAATGCCGCCGATGAAAGTCCTCGGCATCGAATCCTCCTGCGACGAAACCGGCGTCGCGCTTTACGACACGGAACGCGGCCTGCTCGGCCATGCCGTGCATACCCAGGTGGCGATGCACGAGGCCTACGGCGGCGTGGTGCCGGAACTGGCCTCGCGCGACCACGTGCGGCGACTCATCCCTCTGCTGGAACGCGTGCTGGCCGAGGCCCGCTGCGCGCGCCAGGACATCGACGCGATCGCCTACACGGCGGGTCCGGGGCTGGCCGGCGCCCTGCTGGTCGGCGCCAGCTTTGCCGAGTCGCTGGCCATGGCGCTCGGCGTGCCGGCCCTGCCGGTGCATCACCTTGAAGGGCACCTGCTGTCGCCGCTGCTGGCGGATGACGCGCCGAACTTTCCCTTCGTCGCCCTGCTCGTATCCGGCGGGCATACGCAGCTGATGCGCGTGACGCGGGTCGGCGACTACGAACTGCTCGGCGAATCACTCGACGATGCGGCCGGCGAGGCTTTCGACAAGACCGCCAAGCTGCTGGGGCTGGGCTATCCTGGTGGCCCGGCACTGGCCAGGCTGGCCGCGTCGGGTATGCCGGGACGATTCAAACTGCCGCGGCCGATGCTGAACAGCGGCGATTTGTCTTTCAGTTTCTCCGGGCTGAAAACGGCGGTGCTGACCGCGGCCCGCGCGCATGAATTGAGCGAGGCGGACAAGGCCGACCTCGCCGCCGAATTCCAGGAAGCGGTGACCGAAGTGCTGACGGCCAAGGCGGTGGCGGCGTGTCGCCAGCGCCGACTTTCTTCCCTGGTGGTGGCCGGCGGCGTTGGCGCCAACCGGCGGCTGCGCGAGAGATTGGACCAGGGCATGGCGAAGATCGGCGGCAGGGTGTTCTACCCGGCGCTGGAACTGTGTACCGACAACGGCGCGATGATTGCCTTCTCAGGCGCCCAACGCCTGCTCCAGGGGGCGCCTGCGGGTCGCGGCGGCGCCTTCGCGGTGCGGCCGCGCTGGCCGCTGGCCGAGCTTTCCTGAATGGCCGGCGCCGCTTAACTGCCCAGCAGTTTTCCGATGTGGAGTACGCGCGCGCTCAACGAGCGCATCAGCGCGATGCCGAAGGCGGGTCGCGCCTTGACCATATCCACGAATTCATCCTTGCCGATCAGCAGCCATTCGCTGTCGGTTTCGGTCGTGGCGGTGGCCGAGCGGCCGGAACGGTCGACCAGCGCCATTTCGCCGAAGGCGCCGCCCGGTCCGACATGCTCGATCACCCTGTCGTCCACCGAAATCGCGATGCGGCCTCGGGTTACGACGAACATGCAAGCGCCTAGCGCGCCCTTGGTGACAACGGTCTTGCCCGCGGTGGCGGAGGAGGGCACCGGGTCGCCGAGCGTATGCTGCAATTCGGCGAGCATTTTCTTGTCCAGCGTGTTCTTGTGTTCCAGCACCTCGATCGTCAGCTGCTTTGCGGCGCCCAGACGTGCCAAGCCGCGGCGCAGGCGCTGCGCCATGACGCTCATCAGCATCAGGGCGAACTCGGGTTTTTGCTGCAAGGCGTGCTGGAACTGCTTCTCGTCGAGCGACAGCACGCGGCAATTCTTGCGCGCGCTGGCGGTCGCGCTGCGCGGGGCTTCCGCGATCGCCGCCATTTCGCCGAAGATATCTCCCGGCGGCACCAGGTCCAGCGGCTTGCCGCCCCGCGTCAGCAGCACCTCGCCGTCCAGCAGCAGGTAGATGCGGGCGCCCTTGGAAAAGAAGCCCGAGGCTTTCTCGTTTTCGGCGAAGATCTGCTTGCCGGCGGAAAACTGTTCCAGGCTACCGCCGAGCTTGAAGAATTCCAGCGCGAGCCTTGGCTGGTAGAGCGAAGCCTGTTCTGCGGCAGCGACAGCTGGTTTTGGTTTTGGCGGCGGCGCCGGTTTCGCCGGCGTACCCATGAAATCGAGATCTTCCATCGGGGTTGTCCTGCTTGGGGCTCAAAAAATAATTATACGTTTTCCGCGGGCGGCGATTTCGGGCCGCCGATGCGGCCTTCGCTGCCGGCCAGCAGCTTGCGGATGTTGCTCTTGTGGCGGTAGATCAGCACCGCGCACATGACGGTGATGGTTGCCGTGATTTCGCCCCGCGCCAGCAGCCACCAACTGATCACCGGTGCCGCCGCCGCCGCCGCCAGCGCCCCCAGCGACGAATAGCGCGTGAACACGACCACCGCCAGCCAGACCGCCGCCGTGATGCCGGCCAGCGCGCCGGAGAATCCCAGCAGCACGCCGAGCGCGGTGGCCACGCCCTTGCCGCCGCGAAAGCCGAGGGTGAAGGGAAAGACGTGGCCGAGGAAGGCGGCCAGTCCGGCGACGGCAATTGCCGTGCCGTCAGCGCCGACTTTTGCGGCAAGCAACATCGCCAGCCAGCCCTTGGCTGCGTCGCCGAGCAGGGTCAGCAGTGCAGCGGCCTTGCTGCCAGAGCGCAGCACATTGGTGGCGCCGGGATTGCCCGAGCCGAAGCTGCGCGGATCGGCCAGGCGGAAGGCGCGCGAGACGATCACGGCGAAGGGCACCGAGCCGAGCAGATAGCCCAATGCGGCGAAGACGAGCAGGTTCAACGTGGAATCCATAGAATGGCTCTAATTTTACTCGGGGGCGGAATGGACTTCATTTTCATCGACGATATGCGGGTCGAGGCCCACGTCGGGATTTTCGAACGCGAGAAGGCGGCGCCGCAGACTCTGGAAATCAGCCTGACCTTCGGCGTGCCGGATGCCGCGGCACAGAACGACGACATCGAGCAGACCATCCGCTACGACGCGGTGATCGATCGCATCCGCGCCGAACTGGCGACGCGCCACTTCAACCTGCTGGAGACGCTGGGCGAATACGTCATCGGCCTCCTGCTCGACGAATTCGGCGCGCCCTGGGTCAAGATCAGCATCGCCAAGATGGGCATCATGAAGGGCGTGCGCCGCGTCGGCGTGCAGATCGAACGCTCGCGATGACGCCGCTGCCCGCGCCGGCCGAACTGATCTACGCCATCGGCATGGCAGCGGTGGCGGTCAACGCCGCCTCGGCGGTGCTGGAAACCGAAGACAAGAAGATGGATCTGGTCGGCGCCGTGGTGGTCGGGCTCGCCACCAGCCTCGGCGGCGTCACCCTGCGCGACCTGCTGCTGGACCGCCGGGTGTTCTGGCTGGCCGACGTCGCCTACCTGGTTTGCGGCCTGCTCGCGGTGGCTCTTACCTTCCTCCTCGCGCGGCGCATCCGGGTGCCTCCCGGCCTGTTCGTCGTGCCCGACGCGGTGGGCCTCGCGCTGTTCACCGTGGTGGGCTGCCAGATCGCCGTCGCGTCCGGCGTGCACTGGCTCGCCGCGTCCCTGCTGGCGGTGATCACCGGCGTCGTCGGCGGCATGCTGCGCGACATCCTGGTCAATGAGGTGCCGCTGGTGATGCGCCCCGGCACGCTCTATGCCACCGCGTCCTGGCTCGGCGCGCTGACCCTGCTCGGTTGCCTGCACTTCGGTTCGGGCGATGCGGCGGCGGCGGCGGCCGGCGCCGCGGTGGTGCTCGGCTTGCGCCTGGCGGCGATCCGTTACCGGCTCAGCCTGCCGACCTATAAATCGCGCTAGTCCTTAAGCGCGCACTCGACGATTTTCGGCTGCAGCACGCGCAGGATGTCGTGCGGGTGGACGCCGACCAGGTAGCCGCGGCGGCCGCCGTTGATGTAGATCAGCGGCAGGTCGAGGATGGATTTTTCCAGATGCACCGGCAGCACCTTCTTGGTGCCGAAGGGCGAGCAGCCGCCGACCATGTAGCCGGTGTGGCGCAAGGCATCTTCGGGTTTGCAGGGGCCGACCTTCTTGACGCCGATCTGGCGCGCCAGTTCCTTGGTCGACACCTTGCGGTCGCCGTGCATGAGGACGATCAGCGGCTTTGCGTTCTCGTCTTCCATGACCAGGGTCTTGACCACGGCGTGTTCGGCGACGTTGAGCTCGCGCGCCGACACCTTGGTGCCGCCGTGCTCCTCGTAGTCGTAGAGGTGGTTCGAATGGGCGATGCCGTGCTTGTGCAGGAACTTGGTCGCCGGGGTTTCGGGGGCGTGGTTGTCGGTCTTCATGGTCGGGAAATTCTACTCCCGCGCCGCAGCGGCGGAACTAGCCGCGCGGGTGGTGCTGGTGGTGCAGCTGCTTGAGCCGTTCGCGCGCGACGTGGGTATACACCTGCGTCGTCGAAATGTCGGCGTGGCCCAGCAGCAGTTGCACCACGCGCAGGTCGGCGCCGTGGTTGAGCAGATGCGTGGCGAAGGCGTGGCGCAGCACGTGCGGCGAGATGCGTTCCTGCGGGATGCCGACCCGCAGCGCGTATTTCTTGATCAGGCTCCAGAACATCTGGCGCGTCATGCCGGTGCCGCGCGTGGTGACGAAGATGGCGTCGGAGACATGCTGCTTCAGCAATTCGCCGCGCGCACCGGAAATGTAGCGCCGCAGCCAGTCGGCGGCGACTTCGCCCAGCGGCACCAGCCTTTCCTTGGAGCCCTTGCCCATCACGCGCACCACGTTGTCGTTGAGGCTCAGTTCGAACAGGCGGATGCCGACCAGCTCCGACACGCGCAGGCCGGTGGCATACAGCAGTTCCAGCATGGCGCGGTCGCGCAGGCCCAGCGGGGCATCGACGTCCGGCGCGGCGAGCAGGTCTTCCACCTGCTTTTCCGACAGCGTTTTCGGAAAGCGCTGGATGGTCGGCGGCTTGTCGATGTTGAGCAGCGGATCGGCGGCGAGGCGGCCCTGGTCGAGCAGCCAGCGATAGCAACGGCGCAGCGTCGCCATCAGGCGCCGCTGGCTGGTGGTCTTGATGCCGCCGGGACGGGCGTGCAGATGGGCCAGGTAGGCATTGATCGCCGCTTCGTCGGCGCCGGCTATCGACGCGCCGGATTCAGCGAGCCAGCCGGCGAACAGTGCAAGGTCGCTGCGGTAAGCGCCCAGCGTGTTCTTCGACAGGCCATCGGCCAGCCACAGGGCGTCGATGAACTCGTCGATCAGCGAGGCATCAGAGCTTTGCATTCTCGTGACGTAGCAACCAGCGCTTGATGTCGAGGAGGAAGCCGCCCCCCTGCCTGCCGAAGCCGCCCAGCGCCTGGTTCGCGGCGACGACGCGGTGGCAGGGCACGACGATGGGATAGGGATTGGCGCCGCAGGCATTGCCGACCGCGCGCGGACCGCTGTGGATGGCCGCGGCGACCTCGCCGTAACTCAGCGTCTGCCCGCTCGGTATTGCCGCGATCCGCGCCCATACCCGGCGCTGGAAATGCGTGCCGGCCGGCGCCAGCGGCAGGCCGAACTCGAAGGCCGGGTTCTTCAGCCAGGCGCGCAACTGGCGCACGGCCTCTTTCGCCAGCGGCGTCTTCGGCGCGACTTCGGCGCAGGGTTCAAGGTAGTCGATGCCGGTGATCTCGTCGGCGTTGCATTCGATGCCGACGCAGAAGGATGGGGCGGCAACAATGGCGGCATAGGATTTCATCGCGGGCACTCGCGCAATTCGATGGTGGCGGTATTGTCGATTCCCGGCAAGCGATCCGCAAGCGGGGCGCAGACGGTCGCGGTACATAGCGTGTAGCCGCCGGCATGGGGCGAATGCGAAAGACGCAGCACGGCCTGCGGCGGCAAAGCCGGGCGGTAGTGCCAGACGCCGTTCTTCAGCACGCTGCCGGCGGGCGGTTCCATGCCGGCGCCCGTGCCGCGGATGCGTGCCTCGGTGATGACCAGCGCACCGGCCTCGATGCGCCAGTCTTCCTCCCAGCGGATTTTTTCGATGGAGTGGATCCAGGTCAGCGTGAAGCTATCTATGGCGAGCGCGGCGGCAACCGCGCCGGCCGCGAGGCAGAGGCTCAAGAGTCGGCGCTGGCGGGACGGCGGTCCGCGCGCCGCTTGCGAATCAGGTGCCAGACGACGAAGACCGCGCTCATGCCGAAGCCGATTTCGTCGGTGAGCGGGATGGCCGCCACCAGCATGAAGGCCGCCGCGGCGGCAAAAATGCGCTCGGCCATGTTGAGCGGGCCGGTCAGGAAGCCGATCGCCGCCGCTCCCCAAAGCATGATCGACACCACCGCCTTGAACACGATGTAGGCGACGGCGGCGAAGGTCCAGTCACCCTGCAGCATCAGCGCCGGCGTGTACACCGCCATGTAGGGAATGACGAAACCGGCGATGGCGATCTGCACCGCCTTGATGCCGATCTTCATCGCCGACTCCTTGGCGATCGACGCCGCGGCGAAGGCGGCCAGCGCCACCGGTGGGGTCAGGTCGGCCATGATGCCGAAGTAGAAGACGAACATGTGGCTGACGATCAGCGGCACGCCGAGCTTGAGCAGTGCCGGCGCGGCGATGGAGCTGGTGATGATGTAGTTGGGAATGGTCGGGATGCCCATGCCGAGCACCAGACATACCAGCATGGTCAGTACCAGCGAGAGGAACAGGCTCTTCTCGCCGACGCTGAGGATGTAGCCGGCGAAACTGGATGCCGCGCCGGTCAGCGTCAGCACGCCGATGATGACGCCGACAATGGCGCAGGCGATGCCCACCGGCAGCGCCTGCTGCGCGCCCTCGACCAGGCTCATCTTGAGCAGGTGCAGAGTCTTCATGCCGCCCTTGAGCGCAAAGGTCTGTGCTACCAGCGCGGCGATCAGCGCCAGCAGCGGGTAGATGCCCCACGTCTCCATGTTCTTGACGAACACGGCGGCGGTGAGTCCCAGCGCAAACCAGAATACGTAGCGGAAAGCGGTGCTCGATACCCGCGCGGCGATCGCGGCGCCGAGGATCAGCACGGCGGTCAGCACCAGGCCGATCATGCCGGCGAACATCGGCGTGAAACCGTTGAACAGCGTCCATACCAGCACCACCAGCGGCAACAGCAGGTACCAGTTGTCGCGCATGGCGTGCCAGGGGTTGGGGCAGTCCTCCTTGGGCAGACCCACCAGGTCTTTGCGGCCAGCTTCCAGATGCACCATCCAGAACGCCGTAACGTAGTAAAGGATGGCCGGGATCGCCGCTGCCTTGACGATCTCCGAGTAGGGCACGTTGATGTTCTCGGCCATGATGAAGGCCACCGCGCCCATTACCGGCGGCATGATCTGGCCGCCCATCGAGGACGTGGCTTCCACCGCGCCGGCGAAGACGCCGGAGTAGCCGAACTTTTTCATCAGCGGAATGGTGAACTGGCCGGTGGTCAGCACGTTGGCTACGCCCGAGCCGGAAATGGTGCCCATCAGGCCGGAGGAGATCACCGCAACCTTGGCCGGGCCGCCCTTGGTGTGGCCGACGAAGCCCAGCGCCAGGGAGTTGAACAGGTTGATCATCCCGGCGTGTTCGAGGAAGGACCCGAACAGGATGAAGAGGAAGATGTAGGTTGCCGAGACCAGCGTCGGGATGCCGAAGATGCCCTCGGTGCCGAGCGCCAGTTGGTTCACGATCTGGTCAAAGCCGTACTCGCGATGGCCGAGGTCGCCAGGCAGCAGGTGACCGTAAAGACCGTAGAGCAGGAAGGTGCCGCAGATTATGGGCAGCGCCAGGCCGAGCATTCGCCGCGCTGCCTCAAAGCACATGATGACCAGGGCCGTGCCGACGAAAAGATCGACGCCGCTCGGATCGCCCGAGCGCTGAATCAAATCGGCTTCGAACACCCAATGGTAGGTCGACAAGGCCAGCGCACCGAAGGCCAGCACCGTGTCGCCAACGCCGACTTTCGAAAGCTTGCCGCCGCTCTTGAAGGCCGGGTAAAGCATGAAGGTGATGCACAGGAGGAAGCCGACATGCAGGCTGCGGATAACCAGGCTGGACAGCGGGTGGAAGGCGGCGACGATCAGCTGATACGTGGAGAAGGTCAGCGCGACGCCGGTGAGAATCGTCAGCCAGCGACCTCCGAGCCGGCGCTGCACGCCGTGCTCGGAGAATTCTTCCTCGCCGTGGTCGGGGGCGACGCTGTGCGTGGTCACGGCGCGCCGCTTTTTACTTGATCAGCCCGACTTCCTTGTAATACTTCTCGGCGCCCGCATGCAGCGGAGCCGGCGGCGCCTTGGCGGCATTTTCCCGCGTGATGTCCTTCGCCGCCGAATGCGCGGCCTTCAGGTCGGGCAGGTTGTCGAAGATGGCCTTGGTCATCTTGTAGGCGGCATCGGTCGATACGCCTTCATGGCTGACCAGGAAGTTCTGAATCGCCACGGTAGCCGTCGCCTCGGTCTGGCCATTGTAGGTGTTGGCCGGCACGGTGCCGGGCTGGTAGGCGGCCTCACCGATCTTGGCCACCACGTCGGCAGGGATCGGCACGAGGACGATCTTGACCGAAGTCGCCAGGTCGCGGATGGCGGCAACGCCGAGGCCGGCGGAAATCAGCGTGGCGTCGAGCTGGCGGTTCTTCATCAGTTCCACCGATTCGCCGAAGGGCAGGTACTCGACCTTGGCCAAATCCTTGTAGCTCATGCCGGCGCCCTTGAAGATGTCGCGCGCATTGAGCTCGGTGCCGGACTTCGGTGCGCCGACGGCAACGCGCTTGCCCTTGAGGTCGGCCAGGGTCTTGATGCCGGAATCGGCGGCGGCGACGATCTGGATGTAGTTGGGATAAATCGCAGCGATGGTGCGCAACTTCTTCAGCGGCGTCTTGAAGCCGGCTTCCTCGTTGCCCTTCCAGGCTTCGTTGAGCGCATCACCCAGGGTGAAGGCGATCTCGCCGCGGCCGGCCTGCAGCAGGTTGAGGTTCTCGGCGCTGGCCTTGGTCACCTGGGCCGAGGTCTTGGCGCCGGGCATGGCCTTGCCGTAGATCTGCGACAGGGCGACGCCCATCGGGTAGTAGACGCCCGAGGTGCCGCCGGTGAGGACCGTGACGAATTCCTGGGCGTGGGCAGCGGCGGCCAGGGACAGCGTCGCTGCGGCGAGCAACAGGGTGCGAACTTTCTTCATGGCTCATTCCTCCGTATCTGGTTTTATTGAAGAGTGAAGCTTACAACACTCGGCATTCTTAAGACAGGGAGGGCGCTTCATGACAAAATCCTTGTTCGACAGATCGATGCAGAACAGTCAATGAAACTGCCAAAGTTGGAAAACCCCGCCGGCGATTTCTGGGGTGGCTTCGCCGCCATGCTGGTGGCTTTGCCCTCGGCCATTGCTTTTGGCGTGACCATTTATTCGATCCTCGGTACCGCCCATGTCGCGCTCGGCGCCCTGGCCGGGATTCTGGGCGCGACGGCGATCGGCATTGTCGCTTCGAGCTTCGGCGGTACCAACCGTTTGATCTCGGCGCCCTGCGCACCGGCAGCGGCGGTGGCGTCCGCTTTTGCCATCGAGGCCGTGCGCAGCGGCACACCGGTGGATACGACGCTGCTGCTGCTGACCCTGCTGGGTCTGCTCGCCGGCCTGATGCAGGTGCTGTTCGGCGTCTTGCGCCTGGGGCGCCTGATCAAGTACATGCCGTACACGGTGGTCAGTGGTTACCTCTCGGGTGTCGGTCTGATCATCATCGGCAGCCAGGTGCCGAAGCTGCTCGGTGCGCCCAAGGATCTGCATTTCTGGGCAGCGCTGGGTGCCCCGCAGCAATGGCGCTGGCAGAGCATCGTGGTCGGCGTGGCGACCATTCTCGTGATGCTATGGGCGCCGCGCCTGATCAAAGCCGTGCCGGGGGCCGTCCTCGGCCTGGTTGCGGGCATCGCCGCCTACTTCGGCCTCGGCCTGCTCGATCCGGCCTTGCTGGTTCTGCAGGGCAACACCCTGGTGGTCGGCGCGCTCGATGGCGCCGGCGGCGGCAGTTTTTTCGCCGGGCTGGCCGGGCGCTGGACGGCGATTTCCGATGTCAGCCTGCAGCAGTTGCAGCTGCTGGTGATGCCGGCACTGACCCTGGCTGTGCTGCTGTCGATCGACACCCTGAAAACCTGTGTCGTGCTCGACGCCATGACCCGTTCGCGCCACGACTCCAACCGCGAACTGATCGGCCAGGGCCTGGGCAACCTCGCCTCGGGCGCGATCGGCGGCATTCCCGGGGCCGGCACCATGGGCGCGACCCTGGTGAATATCTCCGGCGGCGCCAGCAGCCGCTTCTCCGGCATGGTCGAGGGCGTACTTTCGCTGGTGGCTTTTCTGTTGCTGGCGAGCTTCATCGCATGGATTCCGGTGGCGGGCCTGGCCGGCATTCTGATCGTGATCGGCGTGCGCATGATCGACCGCAACAGCCTGCATTACCTCAAGTCGCGCTCGACCATCCTCGATTTCGCGGTGATCGTCGCCGTGGTCGGCACGGCGTTGACGGTGAGCCTGATCGCGGCATCCGGCGTCGGCATCGCGCTGGCCGTGGTTCTGTTCATCCGCGAGCAGATCGGCGGTTCCATCATTCGCCGCAAGCTGCTCGGCAACGAGACCTTCTCCAAGCGCATCCGCACCCACGAGGAAATGGAAATCCTCACCTCCCATGGCGACCGCGCCGCGATCATCGAGTTGCAGGGCAGCCTGTTCTTCGGCACCGCCGACCAGCTCTACCTGAGCCTCGAGCCGGAGCTGAAAACACGCGACTTCGTGATCCTCGACATGCGCCGGATACAGACCGTGGACGTCACCGCAGCCCACCTGCTGGAGCAGGTCAAGGACATGCTGGCCGAGCGCAACGGCTTCCTGATCTTCAGCGCCATTCCGCTGACCCTGCCGTCGGGGCGCGACATGAAGCAGTACTTCGACCAGGTCGGCCTGATCCGCCAGGACAGCCCGGTGCGCGTGTTTCCGTCGCTGGACGATGCGCTGGAATGGGTCGAGGACCGCATCATCCACGAAACCATGTGCCTGGTCGACGAGGAGGCCGCGCTGGAACTCCACGAAATCGAGCTGTTCGCCGGGCGCAAGGAACAGACGCTGGCGGCGCTCGAGCAGTGCATGGAAAAGCGCAGCGTGGCGAAGGGCGATACCATTTTCTCGCGCGGCGAATCCGGCGACGAACTGTTCCTGATCCGGCGCGGCGCGGTGCGCATCATGTTGCCGCTGTCCGACCGGCAATCGCATCACCTCGGCACCTTCGGCCGCGGCGCCTTTTTCGGCGAGATGGCCTTCCTCGACGGCGAGGTGCGCTCGGCCAATGCCGTCGCCTTTAGCGACACCGAACTCTACGTGCTGTCGCGCCGCGCCTTCGACAAATTTGCCGAGGAACACAAGAAACTGGGCCTGCGCCTGATGGAGGGCATCGCCAGCGTGCTCGCCAGTCGCCTGCGCTACACTAATGCCGAGTTGCGCGTGCTGGAGTCCTGAGCACGTCGCACGAAAGCTGCGACATGAAGCTCTTCTTTCCATCGAAAGGCCTGTTGTTCGGCCTGATGTTCGCCTCCGTGGCGGCGGCGGCCGGGGCTGCGGATGCGTCCCGGAATTCGCCGGATTTCCTGGTCGACAGTTTCGTCGAACTGACGCTGAAGAACAGCTATTCGACGCGCCAGAACCCGGTGCGCAAGTGGATCACTCCGGTAAGGTATTTCATCGTGCACCAGGTCGGCGACGAGGAACTGCATCGCGAGTTGGTCGACGCGCACTTCCGGCATCTTGCAGCGATCACCGGTCTCGACATCCAGCCGGCGGCAAGCCGGGCCGCGGCGAACTTCCAGGTCGTGCTGACCAGCGAAGACCGGCTGGAATCGGAATTGCCGCGCCATTTCGGCAGCGGCCTCGCGCGGCAGAACGAGATGCTGTTTCGCCACAGCCTGTGCGTGGCGAGCTTTGCGACGGAGCGCAGGGGCGGCATCGTGCGCGCCATGGCGCTGATCCCGGTCGATGCCGCCCGCGCCCGGGCCGACCTGGCTTCCTGCGTGGTCGAGGAACTGACCCATGCCATGGGCATCGGCAACGATACCCTGCAGCCGCTACCGTCGATCTTCAGCCGCCAGTCGAAGCTTGCCTTTCTTTCCGGCCTCGATTACCTGGTGCTGAAGATGCTCTACGATCCGCGCATCAAGCCGGGGATGAGCGAAAAGGCGGCCCGGCCCGTATTGAAGGCGATTGCCGCCGAGTTCGAGCGTGACGGTTTGTTCGCTGTCGCCGACAGGGATGCTGCTGAAAACGGCCTCGCGCGCTTGATGCCTTAGCGCCTCACTTGCTCAACTAGATCACCGCCGCGGCGCGCAGCCGCGCGATGTCTTCGGCGCTGCGGCCGAGTTCCCGCAGAATGGCTTCGGTATCCTGCCCCAGCAGCGGCGGCGGGAGGCGATAGGCGATCGGCGTCGCCGAGAAGCGGATCGGATTACCCACTTGCGGCGCCGTGCCGCCGGCGGCGTGGGGCAGGTCCACACGCAGGCCGCGATGCAATACCTGAGGGTCGGCGAAGACGGCGGCCAGGTCATTGATCGGGCCGCAGGGCACGGCGGCATTTTCCAGAAGGGCAATCCACTCGGCGGTGGTTTTCATCACGGTCGCCTGGCGCAGCAGCGGCAGCAGTTCGGCGCGATGCTTGACCCGTGCCGCATTGCTGGCGAAGCGCGCGTCGCCGCTCCATTCGGGGTGGCCGGCGATGTCGCAGAAGCGCGCGAACTGGCTGTCGTTGCCGATCGCCAGGATCATGTTGCCGTCGGCGGTGGGAAAGTCCTGGTAGGGCACGATGTTGGGGTGGCCGTTGCCCATGCGCCGCGGCGCCTGGCCCGAGACCAGGTAGTTCATTGCCTGGTTGGCGAGGCAGGCCACCTGCACGTCGAGCAGGGCGAGGTCGATGTGCTGGCCCGTTCCTGATTTTTCGCGATGCGCCAGCGCCGCCTGGATGGCGATGGTGGCGTAGAGGCCGGTGAGGATGTCGGTCAGCGCCACGCCGACCTTCTGCGGGCCGGCGCCTTCTTCGCCCTCGGCGCGGCCCGTGACGCTCATCAGGCCGCCCATGCCCTGGATCAGGAAATCGTAGCCGGCGCGTGCCGCATAGGGTCCGTCCTGGCCGAAACCGGTGATCGAACAATAGACGAGGCGCGGATTGACTGCGGCAAGGCTCTCGTAATCGAGGCCATAGGCCTTGAGCCCGCCGACCTTGAAGTTTTCGAGAACCACGTCCGCTTGCGCGGCCAGTTCGCGCACGATCTGCTGGCCTGCGGGTTGCGTGATGTCGACTGTCAGCGAACGCTTGTTGCGGTTGGTGCACAGGAAATAGGCGGCATCCGTGGTCGGTCGGCCTTCGCCGTCGGCGAGCCAGGGCGGCCCCCAGCCGCGCGTGTCGTCGCCGCCCTTGCCCTCCGCGCCGGGCTTCTCGACCTTGATTACGTCGGCGCCGAGATCGCCCAGAAGTTGCGAGGCCCAGGGTCCGGCGAGGACGCGGGACAGGTCGAGGACTTTCAGTCCGGCAAGTGCGCCGTCGGCCATTACTGGGCTTTGCCGAGCAGGCCTTCCTTCAGATCGGCCTGGACCGGATGCTCGCCGAGCCATATCTTCAGAACAGCGCGATAGAAGTCCTCGCCGGGAATGTCCTCGCCCTTCTTCTCGCCGTTGATGGTCAGGCGGGTAACGCCGCCACCGACCTCGGGCAACCAGTCGAAATGAATCACCGCTCCCTTGGGCGTACTGGTGATCGCCAACATCGTTGCCTTGAGCGCCTCGATGCGCGCATTCAAGGGAGCCACTTCCTGTTCGCTGTGGTTCTTGCGGATGCCGCTGGGCAGGGCGTCGGCAAAGGTCTCTCCGGAAGTGTCGCGCAACAGGACGATGCGTACGCGCTTGGCCCCTTTCATCGATATCGCCTCGGTGGCAGCGGCGGTCTTCTGCGGCAGGTAAAGGGCCATGGCATAGCCCTTGATGAACAGTACGCCGCGCACCCCGGCGCCGTTGATCACCGTCTCGCCAGCGCCGACTTTTGTCTTGTCCTCGAACTTGATGCCGGAGACTTCGAGCGCGGCCAGTGCCGGCAGGCAAAACATCAGCAGCAATGAGGCAAGCAGCTTTTTCATTTGGTCTCTCCTCGGGTAGGTGTTCTGCCGCAATCATATCCCACCGGCGGATGCCGCCCCGGGGGAGGCCGGCGGCGGCAAAGCGCCGTTGCAGCCATGCTATCGTTAGACCATCAACGATGGGAGAAAGCCATGAAAGCAAAACCAGTCGCCGCCGCGCTGCTCTTCGCTGCGACGCTTGTTCAGGCGGCCGAACCGGCCAGGGAAATCGCCTCAACCGCAGCCGATCGCGAAGCGGTGGCCGTCACGGTTTATAACGACGATCTGGCCCTGGTCAAGGAACGCCGCCGCGTCGACCTGCCGGCGGGCCTCGCGCGCCTGTCGCTGCGCGAAGTATCGGCGCAGATGCGCCCCGAAACCGCCCTGCTGCGCGCGGCCTCAGGGCCAGCGTTCACCCTCGTCGAACAGAACTTCGACTTCGACCTGCTGACACCGCAAAAGCTGCTGGAAAAATACGTCGGCCGCCAGGTCACGGTGATCCGCCCACACCCGACCAGCGACGCCGAGCGGCGCGAAACCGCGACGGTACTCGCCGCCGGCGAGGGCACGGTGCTGCGCTTTGCCGACCGCATCGAGACCGGCGTGCCCGGGCGCCTGGCCTTCGATTCCGTGCCGGCCAACCTGCGCGACCGGCCGACGCTCTCGGTCCTGCTCGAAGCGGCCGGCGGCAAGCAGGCCGTCGAGCTTTCCTACCTCACCGGCGGACTGGCATGGAAGGCCGATTACGTTGCCAACCTCTCCGCCGACGGCAAGAGCCTCGACCTCAACGGCTGGGTGACGCTGACCAACCGCAGCGGCGCCGGCTTCGACGATGCGACGCTGCAACTGGTGGCCGGCACGGTGAACCGGGTGCGCCAGCCGGACTCGCGGATGTATGCCATGGCCGCACCCGCCCCGGCGCGCGCCAAGGCGGCCGAGGCGACGCAGGAGGCGCTGATGGACTACCACCTCTACAGCTTCGAGCGGC
>CAIZHL010000586.1 GCA_903932755.1 uncultured beta proteobacterium | reverse complement strand
AGAAGGGCGAGCTCAACGCAATCGTCAAGTAACAACCGTTTTGGAGTAAAGTTTCGGGACGTCGGAGCATTCCGGCGGCCTTTTTTGTCTGGTCTCCCATGGATATCAAGTCCCATACTTTCGATCGGCTGCGCAAGGCCTTCAGCGGTAGCCTCGACGTCGTCGAGTACGCCGGCCTGCTGGTGATTGCCGTTGCCACCACCATCGCCATGTATCAGGAGGCGATGGTGATGGTCGAAGCGCGGCGGGTGGCGCTGGCGGATTTGCTGCTGATGTTCCTCTACCTCGAAGTGCTGGCGATGATCGGCCAGTATGTGAAGTCGGGGCAACTGCCGGTGCGCTTTCCGCTCTACATAGGCATGGTCGCCCTCGCGCGCTACCTGATCCTCGACCTCAAGGAAATGAACGAATGGCGCATGCTGGCGGTGACTACCGCAATTTTCCTGCTGACCGTGGCCGTGCTGGTAATCCGCTATGGCCACGTGCGTTACCCCTACCGCGAGGATGCCGATAAGGACCCCGGCAAAGCCTACGTTCGCGAATAAACCTTTACAGAGCCATTTATGCCCATCGCCGTCACCCCGCTGTTGTTCGAATCGACCATCAAGAGCCTGCCGCTGCTCGGGCGCGGCAAGGTGCGCGACATCTATGCCGTCGGCGAGGACAAACTGCTGATCGTCACCACCGACCGTCTTTCAGCCTTCGATGTGATCCTGCCCGATCCCATTCCGGGCAAGGGCAGCGTGCTGACCGCGGTGGCCGGTTTCTGGTTCGGCAAGCTGGCTCACGTCATACCCAATCAACTGACCGGCATCGATCCCGAAACCGTGGTTGCCGATGCGGCCGAAAAGGATCAGGTGCGCGGCCGCGCGCTGGTCGTCAAGCGCCTCAAGCCGCTGCCGATCGAAGCCGTAGCGCGCGGCTACCTGATCGGCTCCGGCTGGAAGGATTACCAGGCGACGGGCGCCGTATGCGGCATTGCGCTGCCGCCGGGCCTGCAGCAGGCGCAACAGCTGCCCGAGCCGATTTTCACGCCGGCGACCAAGGCCGAGATGGGCGATCACGACGAGAACATCGATTACGCGACGGTCGAAAAGCTGATCGGCGCCGAACTCGCCAAGACCGTGAAGGACACCACCCTGCGCCTGTATCGCGAGGCTGCGGCCTTCGCCCGCGTGCGCGGCATCATCATCGCCGACACCAAGTTCGAGTTCGGCCAGGACGAAGCCGGCCGGCTGTACCTGATCGACGAGGTGCTGACGCCGGACTCCTCGCGTTTCTGGCCGGCCGATCGCTACAAGCTCGGCATCAGTCCGCCCAGCTTCGACAAGCAGTTCGTCCGCGATTACCTGGAAACCCTGGACTGGAACAAGCAGACCCCGGGACCGCGGCTGCCGGCGGAGATCATCGCCAAGACCGCCGCCAACTACCATGAAGCCTTGACCCGCCTGACGGGCATCCAGGCCGGCTGATCCGGGCGCATGAACCAGGCAAGCGCCGTGTCGCCAGCGCCGACTCCGGGGGTGAGGACCATCGGTCTTGCCGCGCCGCTGGACTGGCTTGGCCGCGGCTGGCGGGACATGTGGCGGCGGCCCGCCGCCAGCCTGTTCTACGGCGTCGCGATCGCCGTCACGGGCGCCGTCATTCTTGGCATCACCGCCAGCCTGCCCTATCTCTTCGCCGCCGCCATCACCGGGTTCCTGCTGGTTGCGCCGATGCTGGCGGCGGGACTCTACGAGCTTTCGCGCCGCTACCTGGCCGGTGAGCCGGCTTCGCTGGTCGAATCGATGGTCGCCTGGCGGCGCAACCCCTCGGGCCTGGTCGGCTTCGCGCTGCTGTCGATCCTCGCCGGCACCCTGTGGCAGGTGGCGTCCATGGTGATCGTGGCGCTGTTCTACAAGGGCGAAGCCCTGGCGCCGATGGCGATGATGATCGAGGTCCTGGTCAATCCCAGGCACTACCTGATGTTTTTCATCTACATGTGCGCCGGCGGCTTTCTCGCCGCACTGGTGTTCGCCGTCAGCGTGGTGTCGATGCCGATGCTGGTCGATCGGCGCTGCGACCTGCTGACCGCGCTGACGACCAGCATCAATGCGGTCGCCGAAAATCCGCTGCCGCTGGCGCTCTGGGCCAGCATCCTGATGGTCCTGACCGGAATCGGTTTCGCCACCGCGCTGATCGGCCTGGTCCTGATCCTGCCCTGGCTCGGACACTCCAGCTTTCACGCCTACAAAGACCTCGTAGAAAGCGAAGTTTCAGTGGAGGCCGACGCCGGCTTCATCGGCGTTAAGCAAAGCGGCCGTAACCAATAAGTTGCCTGCGACGAGGCATTGAATCCTCGCCCTTCGCCCCAATCATGGAACTAATGAACCCACTGCTTGATTTCAGCGGCCTGCCCCGCTTCGACGCCGTTCAGCCGGAACACGTCGCCCCTGCCATCCAACAACTTCTTGCCGATAACCGGGCGCTGATCGGGCATCTGATCGCGCCGGAAACAGCGGCGAGCTGGGACGCCTTCGTCCAGCCCATGCTCGATGCCGGCGAACGTCTGTCGCGCGCCTGGGGCATCGTCGGCCACCTGCATTCGGTGAATGACGTACCGCCCTGGCGCGAGGCCTATAACTCGATGCTGCCGGAGGTGTCGGGCTTCTACGCCGACCTCGGGCAGAACCTGGCGCTGTTCGCCAAGTACAAGGTTCTCGCGGAGGGCGCCGAATTTCCCGGCCTGTCGCCGGCGCGGCGTCGCATCATCGAAAACGAACTGCGCGATTTCCGCTTGTCCGGCGCCGAACTGCCGGAAGACAGGAAGCCGCGCTTCAAGGAAATTCAGGAAGAGCTGTCGGCGCTGGGCGCGAAATTCTCCGAGAACGTGCTGGATGCGACCAATGCCCATGCCGAGTGGATCGGCAATGAGGCGGATCTCGCCGGCCTGCCCGATGACGCAAAAGCTGCGGCGAAGGCGGCGGCCGAAAAAGACGGCGACGTTGCCAAACGCGCGGGCTGGAAATTCACCCTGCACGCACCGTCCTACATACCGGTGCTGCAGTTCTGCGACAACCGTGAACTTCGCGCGCGCATGTACCGCGCCTACGCCACGCGGGCCTCGGAATTCGGTCCGGCGGAACGCGACAACGGACCGCTGATCGAGCGCCTGCTGGCCTTGCGCCATGAAGAAGCGCAGATGCTCGGCTACGCCAATTTCGCCGAAGTCTCGCTGGCGACCAAGATGGCCGACACGCCGGCCCAGGTCGCGGCCTTCCAGCGCGACATGGCGAAAAAGGCGCGCCCCTTCGCCATCCGCGATGTCGCCGAACTGCGCGAATTCGCGCGCCAGGAACTCGGCATGGAGACCCTCGAAAGCTGGGACCTGGCCTGGGCCTCGGAAAAGCTCAAGCAGCAACGCTACAGTTTCTCGGACGACGAGGTGAAGCAGTACTTCCCCGAACCCAAGGTGCTGGCAGGGTTGTTCCGCGTCATCGAGTCGCTGTTCGCCGTCAAGCTGGCGCCGGACACCGCGCCGGTGTGGCATCCCGCCGTGCGCTTCTTCCGCATCGAGCGTGCCGGAAAGCTGATCGGCCAGTTCTACCTCGACCTGTATGCGCGCGAAACCAAGCGCGGCGGCGCCTGGATGGACGAGGCGATCACGCGCCGTCGCATCCTCGATGGCGTGCAGACGCCGGTGGCTTACCTCAACTGCAACTTTCCGGCGCCGGTGGGAGAGGGTACGCAAATGCGACCTGCCACCTTCAGCCACGACGATGTGATCACCCTGTTCCACGAATGCGGCCACGGCTTGCATCATCTGCTGACGCAGGTGGACGAATTGCCGGTGTCGGGCATCCATGGCGTCGAATGGGATGCTGTCGAACTGCCAAGCCAGTTCATGGAAAACTTCTGCTGGGAATGGGATGTGCTTTCCGGCATGACCGGCCACGCCGAAACCGGGGCGCCGCTGCCGCGTGCGCTCTACGACAAGATGATCGCGGCGAAGAATTTCCAGAGCGGCCTGCAGATCCTGCGCCAGATCGAGTTCGGCCTGTTTGACCTGCTGCTGCACAGCGAGTTTGTCCCCGCTACCGGCCGCAGCTTCATGGATTTGCTGGCCGTCGTGCGCAGCGAAGTGGCGGTGCTGCCGCCACCGGAATGGAACCGCTTTCCACATAGCTTCTCGCACATTTTTGGCGGCGGTTACGCGGCGGGGTACTACAGCTACAAGTGGGCCGAAGTCCTCTCGGCCGATGCCTACGAGGCCTTCGAGGAGGCGGCGAAAACCAATGGCAGCACACTCGATGCAGAGACCGGAGAACGCTTCTGGCGCGAAATCCTCTCCGTCGGCGGTTCGCGTCCGGCGCTCGAATCGTTCAAGGCCTTCCGCGGCCGCGACCCGCAACCGGACGCCCTGCTGCGGCATAACGGGATGACGGCGGCGGCGTGATCCAACTGCCCCAATCGCCGTAGCGCCAGCGCCGTCCGCAAGGGATACCGTCTACGGCTTCGCCGCAGACATAACTTTTTGCCGGGCTGCCAAGCAGCGGCTCAGTAGCCTTTTTTGCGCAGGCTGTCCTTGGCCAGCGCGGCGCTGAAATCAAGGCCCGTGAAGAAGCGTTGCAAGGGGCACTCGGTTTTGCTGTCGCAATGGTGTTCCCGGGCGCATTCGACGCGGGTCTGATCCAGTACCACGATCTGACCGCATACCGGGCAGGCTTCAATCGGCGAATCGAACATGGCGCACCTCCGCTGGATGGATTGGCTGGGCCTTCGCTTTGATTATAGACAGTGGGTTTGCTCGGGTATCATCGACGCATGAAGATCGCCACATGGAACGTGAATTCGCTCAAGGTGCGCCTGCCGCATGTGCTCGACTGGCTGGCGTCGACGCAGGCCGACGTGCTTTGCCTGCAGGAAACCAAGATGGAAGACAAGGTCTTCCCCTACGCCGAACTGGAGGCCGCCGGCTACCGGGCCGCGCACAACGGGCAGAAGACCTACAACGGCGTCGCGATACTGGCCCGCGGCACGCTGGAGGACGTCCGTTTCGACATCCCCGATTTCGCCGACGAGCAGAAGCGCGTCGTGGCGGCCACGGTGAATGGCCTGCGCATCGTCTGCGCCTACATGCCCAACGGTCAGGAAGTCGGCAGCGAAAAGTACGCCTACAAGCTGCGCTGGCTGGCGGCGCTGGCCGGCTACCTGCACGGCGAACTGCAGCGCTTTCCGCAACTGGCCCTGCTCGGCGACTACAACATCGCGCCGGACGACCGCGACGTGCATGACCCGGCCGCCTGGAAGGACCAGATCCTGTGCAGCGAACCCGAGCGCGCGGCTTACCGGCAGTTTGTCGACCTGGGCCTGGCCGATGCCTTCCGCATTTTCGAGCAGCCGCCCAAGCTGTATTCGTGGTGGGATTACCGGCAGATGGGCTTTCGCCTCAACCGCGGCTTGCGCATCGACCATATCCTGCTGTCACAGCCGCTTGCGGCGGCCTGCAGCGCCTGCGTCATCGACAAGGCGCCGCGCAAGCTGGAGCGTCCTTCAGACCATGCGCCCGTGATTGCGACGGTCGACCTGCAATCGCCATGACTGCGGCTGAACTCGGCGCGCTGTATCCGGTGCTGGCGAAACTCCCCGCCGGCCTGCTGCAGCGCATTGTCGCCACCATGCAGACGATGTCGGTTCCCGCCGGCACCGTCGTCTTCGACGAGCACCAGCCCTGCCGCGGCTTTCCCTTCGTGCTGGCCGGTGCCGTGCGCGTCGCCAAACTGAGTTCAAGCGGGCGCGAGCTGCCGCTGTATCGCGTGCTGGCGGGCGAAAGCTGCATCATCAGTTCGAGCTGCCTGCTCGGCCATGCCGACTACAACGCGCGCGGCGTGGCCGAAGGCGAGACCACGCTGGCCCTGCTGCCGCGCCCGCTGTTCGACGAGATGCTGGGCGAGGCGGTGTTTCGCGATTTCGTTTTCGCGCTGTTCTCCGAGCGCATGGCCGAGTTGATGCAACTGGTGGAGGAAGTGGCTTTCCGCAAGCTCGACCAGCGCCTTGCCGCCTTGCTGTTGGGCAAGGGGCGGCTGGTGCATGCCACCCACCAGCAACTTGCGGATGAGTTGGGCAGCGTGCGCGAGATGGTCAGCCGCCTGCTCAAGGGCTTTGCCGAGCAGGGCCTGGTGAAGCTGGGTCGCGAGCAGGTCGAGGTGCTCGACGCCGCAGGTTTGCGCAAAGTCGCCTCTGTGACTTAGGTTACAGTCAGGCGCGAGTGCAACTGGTGTAATGCGCACAAAGCTGGTGAAGAAATCGT
>CAIZHL010000585.1 GCA_903932755.1 uncultured beta proteobacterium | reverse complement strand
CATTTCCTGATACTGGGGAGGCAGCAACCGTGGATCAGCGACGAAGGCACCGAACAAATCGTGAATGATGCGCCGCGCCTTGGTGGTCATGCGCAGCACCTGATAGTGCTGGTAGAGGTTCTCGCGCAGAAATGCCTTGAGCGCCCGGTTCTCGGCCTGCATGGACTCGGTGAAGGCAATCAGTGCCGGGGCCGCGCGCACCTCTTCAAGCGTTTGCGGGGCCGCTGCGGCGATGCGCCGCGCCGACTCGGCCAGCAGGTCGGTTACCAGCGCGCCGATCATGCGACGTATGGTTTCGTGCACGCGCCGGCGACCCGACAGGCCGGGGAATTCAGCGTCGGCTTCGGCGGCGTGGCGGGCAAAGAGGCTCACCCCTTCAAGTTGCGCCAGCGTGAGCAATCCGGAACGCAAACCGTCATCGACGTCGTGATTGTTGTAGGCAATCTCATCGGCTAGATTGCAGATCTGTGCTTCGAGCGACGGCCGGCGGCCGTCGAGGAAGCGCTGGCCCAATTCGCCGAGTTCGCGCGCCTTTGCGGGCGAGCAGTGCTTGAGGATGCCCTCGCGCGTCTCGAACATCAGGTTGAGGCCGTCGAAGGCGCCGTAGCGCTCTTCAAGGCGATCGACGATGCTCAGGCTTTGCAAGTTGTGCTCGAAGCCGCCGTGCGGCTGCATGCACTCGTTTAGAGCATCCTGCCCGGCGTGCCCAAAGGGGGTGTGGCCGAGGTCATGCGCCAGAGCAATCGCTTCAACCAGATCGTCATTGAGATGTAGGGCGCGCGCAATCGAGCGCGCGATCTGGGCAACCTCGATGCTATGCGTGAGGCGGGTGCGGAACAGATCGCCTTCGTGGTTGACGAAAACCTGCGTCTTGTATTCGAGGCGGCGAAACGCGGTGGAATGCACGATCCGGTCGCGATCGCGCTGAAACTCGCTGCGCGCCTTCGGCCGCGGTTCTGGGACGTTGCGGCCCCTGCTGGCACCGTCGTCAACCGCGTAGGCGGCCAGGTCACGCACGGCAGCACGACTCGATGGCCGCAACAATTTCATCGCGCGGCGCATCGGCACAGGTCACGGCGTTGCCCAGCGCTTTAAGCAAAATCAGGCGCAAATTGCCGGCAACGACCTTCTTGTCGTGAGACATCAATTCGAGATAGCGTTCGGCACCGAGGTCGGCTCCCTTGACTGGCAGTCCGGCGCGCAGCAAAAGCGTGCGGACGCGCCCGACATCGGCGTCTGACAGCCAGCCCATTCGACGCGACAGTTCCACAGCCATCATGGTTCCGGCAGCAACAGCTTCGCCGTGCAGCCACTCGCCATAGCCCATTCCGGTTTCAATGGCATGGCCGAAGGTATGGCCGAGATTGAGCAGCGCACGTCCGCCTTCACGCGCCGTCTCCAATTCGTCTGCCGCTACGACTTCGGCCTTGTTGACGCAGGAGCGTTCGATTGCGTACCCGAGCAGTTCGCCGTCGCGCGCCAGAAGGCCTTCCATGTTGGCT
>CAIZHL010000584.1 GCA_903932755.1 uncultured beta proteobacterium | reverse complement strand
TTGCGATGCAGGTCGAAGGTTTGATGCTGCTGATTTCAGATGCGAAACCCAGGCATGCGGAATTGGAAGGGATCGAAGATGAATGCCTGACCGCCATTCTTCGTGTCATCGACGCGCCCGAACAGACTCGAACCGACGACGCCCGTTCATGACCGAAAGGCTGACACGAGGGCAGGACCCGGTCATTGCTTCGCCAGCAGTTCCCCGATGTCATTTTCATTCAGTCCCGCCGCACGCAGAATCTCCGCCCCATGCTCGCCGCGCCGCGGCACCACTCCAGGCCCCGCTGCCGGAGTGACCGAGAAGCGCGGCGCCGGGGCGGCCTGCAGCACGCCGTCGCGTTCGGCATAAATGCCGCGGGCGGCCAGGTGCGGATGATTCATCGCCTCGACGGGCGTCAATACCGGAGCGAAGCAGGCATCGCTGCCTTCGAGCAGATCGACCCAGTGCTGGCGCGGCTGAGTGGCAAATAGCGCAGCCAACCGAACCCGCAGGCGGACATAGCAGGTCGGATCGTAGGGATGGCTGAATTCCGGATCGTCGCCAAGCCCGAGCTTGCTGAAGAGCAGGGCGTTGAACTGCGGTTCCAGAGCCTGGATGCTGATGAAATGCCCGTCGGCGCAGGCATAGGTGCCGCACCAGTGCGGACCGTCGAGGATGCCCTGACCGCGTTCGATCGGCAACTGTCCGGCGGCATGCAGGGACAGCAGCAGATTCATCAGGTTGGCACTGCCGTCGACAACGGCGGCATCGATCACCTGCCCGGCACCGCCGCGCTGCACATTTAGGATGCCGGCGAGGATGCCCATTGCCAGATAAAGTGCCCCGCCGCCCAGGTCGCCCACCAGCGTCGGTGGCGCCAGCGGTGGCTTTCCCGGCTCTCCGGAGTACCAGAGGGCGCCGGACAGCGCGATGTAGTTGAGGTCATGCCCGGCCGTTTGCGCCAGCGGCCCGCTCTGTCCCCAGCCCGTCATGCGGCCATAGACCAGCCTCGGATTTCGCGCCAGACAGGTATCCGGTCCGAGTCCAAGGCGCTCCATGACGCCGGGCCGCATGCCTTCGATCAATGCATCGGCACGGTCGATCAGGCGCAGCACGGCATCGATCGCCCGCGCGTCCTTGAGATCCAGCGCCAGCGAACGCTTGCCGCGATTGAAAATCGCGTTCTTTCCCATGTCGAGCGGGTCGCCGCTCCGGCCGCTTGTTCGTTCGACCAGAATGACGTCGGCCCCCATGTCGGCCAGCAGCATCCCGCAAAACGGCCCCGGGCCGATGCCGGCGATTTCGACGATGCGAATTCCATCGAGAACTCCCAATTTCATTACTCCTTTTCGAACAAGGCCGGAATCATGGCATCACGAGCATGACAGTATTTCATTGCATTGCCGATTTTGGTTAGGTTGCGGCAATGGCCTTCGCCTAGAATCAAGTTCAGGGTGTCCGGCCTTTGCCTGCCTCGACATGCGGCAAGAAGCTTGGCGCGATCCTGCAACGACGAGCATTTTTTCCATACGGATAGTCTTCAATCCGTGCGGCCATCAAGTACCCGACAAGAATGGAGAAAATGCACCATGTCGGAAATTGAAAATTTCCTCAAGGCACGCGACTTCTTGCGCGATCACCGTGGCGATTACGAGACCGCCTATCGCGAATTCCGCTGGCCTGCGCTCGATCGATTCAACTGGGCGCTTGATTATTTCGACTCCATGGCAAGGGGCAATGATAAGCCGGCCCTGGTGATTGTCGAAGAAGACGGTTCAAGGCAGGAACTCAGCTTCAGCCAATTGAGCGAGCGCTCCAACCAGGTGGCGAATTACCTGCGCCAACGCGGTGTCCGGCGCGGCGATTGCATCCTGCTGATGATGGGTAATGAAGTGCCCTTGTGGGAATTGATGCTGGCCGCCATCAAGCTCGGTGCGGTGATATCCCCGGCCACAACCTTGCTGACAACCGACGATCTGGCAGAAAGGATCAGGCGCGGCAATGTGAAGGTTGTCGTGACCCGCAATGTCGAAAAATTTGCCGGCATACCCCACACGTTCACCGGAATAACTCTCGGCAAGCCGGTCGCCGACTGGCATGGCTATGAAGAGAGTCTGGGAGCCGCTGCGAGTTTCCTGTCTGACGGGGAAACGAAAGCGGAAGATCCGCTCTTTCTCTATTTCACATCGGGGACCACGGCGCAGCCGAAGCTGGTCCTGCATACCCACCAGAGCTATCCGGTGGGCCATTTGTCCACCATGTACTGGCTCGGATTGCAGGAAGGCGACATCCACTGGAACATCAGTTCCCCCGGTTGGGCGAAGCATGCATGGAGCTGCTTTTTTGCGCCCTGGAACGCCGCGGCGACCGTGTTCATCTACAACTATGCGCGTTTCAGTGCAAAGGACGTGCTGCAGGCTTTGGTGCGTCACGACGTGTCCACGCTTTGTGCGCCGCCCACGGTCTGGCGCATGCTGATCCAGGAAAGGCTCGCCGATTTTCCGGTAAAGCTGCGTGAGGTCATCGGTGCGGGCGAACCGCTCAACCCTGAAATTATCGAGCAGATCAGGAATGCCTGGGGCATTACCATCCGCGACGGCTACGGCCAGACGGAAACCACCGCGCAGATCGGCAACGCGCCGGGAGCCCTGCTCAAGCCGGGTTCGATGGGTCGCCCCTTGCCGGGGTACCGGGTGGAACTGCTCGATGCCGAGGGCCGGCCGTCCGCTGAAGGCGAGATCTGCCTTGATTTGCGGCACCGCCCTCTGGGCCTCATGAGAGGCTACTCCGGCGACGACGAGAGAAGCGCGGACGTGGTTCGCGATGGTTATTACCATACCGGGGATGTCGCCAGCCGGGATGCTGACGGTTACATCACCTACGTTGGCCGGGCAGACGATGTTTTCAAGGCATCGGATTACCGCATCAGTCCATTCGAACTGGAGAGTGTCCTGATCGAACATCCGGCTGTGGCGGAAGCGGCCGTGGTTCCTTCGCCGGACCCGATGCGGCTGGCCGTGCCGAAAGCCTTCATCGTGCTGGCTGCGGGCTACGAGCCGAGCCGGGAAACGGCCGGCGACATCTTCCGCTTCGCCCGCGAGAAACTGGCCTCCTTCAAGCGAATCCGCCGGATCGAGTTTTCCGAGCTGCCGAAAACCATTTCCGGAAAAATCCGACGGGTCGATCTTCGAAAACAGGAGGAATCCAGAAGTGCGGCGGCAGAGAGAGGCTCTCTTGAGTATTTCGAAGAGGATTTTTGACGCATTGCAGGTGGGAAATTTGCAATCGCGCCGCCAATGCCGGCTATCTGCCGCCGGCTGTCTCCGCATTCAATTCCGCCATGCGTAACGTGGCAGGAATGTGTATCGCGAGCACAGTAACGCTGCTGCTCGCCGGGCTGACCTCAGTCACGGCGATGGCCGGTCAGTCGGCGGCCACCGTATATGCCCTCAACTGCCTGGGCTGCCATTTCCCGCCTGACGAGATGACCCGCGAAGCGCCGCCCCTGGTCGGTCAATTTGCCCAGACCGAAAGCGGTCGCGTCTTCTTCATCCGGATTCCGGCCACCGGCGGCACGCCCCTCGACAAGGAACAGGAGGCCCGCCTGCTGCGCGAGATACTCAACTGGAAAAAGAGTTGTTCGGTGATCCTGCAGGATGCCCCGCTGCTCAAATATTCGGGCCCCCGATGAGCGGATGGCGACGGACGCTTGGCGCGGTGCTGACCGGATGCTTGCTCATCTGCAAGGGGCCGGCGGCAGGTGCTGAATACCCGCGCCTGGAACCGTTGCCGGCGCCGGCGACAGTCAAGCCGGCATTGGCCAAACTGGGCTGGCACCTGTTTTTCGAGCCGCGGCTGTCGGGCGACGGCAGCCGCAGTTGCGCGAGTTGCCACCTGCCGTCGCGGGGGTATGCCGACGGCCAGCCGCTGTCGCGCGGCTATAACGGCACCGAGTATTTTCGCAATGCGCCCGGCCTGCTCTCGGTACGGCTGAAGGCCCGCCTGATGTGGGACGGCCGGCTCGATGGCGCCGATCTGCCGACGGCGGTGCGCGACATGGTCACCGAGGCGCATTTCATGAATGCCGACGGACGCCTGATCCAGGAGCGCATCCGCCAGATTCCCGAATTGCTCGCGCTGTGGCGCGACGCTTTCGGCGCGCAGAGCCAGCCCTACGGCCCGCAGCTCTTCGTCGCCATCGCCGAATTCCTCAAGACGCTGGACAGCGGCGACACCCTCGTGGATCGCGTCCTGCGCGGCGACAAGGTGACGCTGCCGCCAGCCGTGCGCGAGGGCATGGCCTTGTTCAGTGGCAAAGGCCAGTGCATCCGCTGCCACAACGGAGTGCTGGGCAGCGACGGCAAAGCCTATCGGCTGGGCGTTCCCGAACATCCGGCGATCGCGGCTGAACCGCTGCGGATGATTACCCTGCTGCGCCACCACGCCACCATGGGCGTGCCGAACTACATGGCCGAACGCAAGGACCCCGGTACTTACGTCGTCAGCAAGCAGGCGGCCGACCGCGGGCGCTTCGTCACGCCGGCCCTGCGCGGGCTGACCCACACCGGGCCTTACATGCACAACGGCGTGCTCGCCACGCTGGATGACGTGGTGGCGTTTCACGATAAGGGTGGCGGTCCCGGCAGCGAGTTGCAGCCGCTGGGACTGACGGCGCGCGAGCGCACGGCGCTGGTGGCTTTCTTGCGCGCCTGGTCGGCGCCGCTGCCGGCCATGTCCGAGCCGCCGGCCTACGACTACTGGCTGACTGGAGCCGCGCGGTGAGGCGCTTGGGAGCGGCATGGGCGGCGCTGCTCTGTTCGATGGCGGTTTCCCTGGCGGCTGCGGCAGAGCCTGTCAAAGGTGATTTCGGTCCTTTGCCGCCGGTCCGCATCCCCGCCGACAACCCGATGAGTGCAGCCAAGGTCGAGCTGGGTCGCCTCTTGTTCTGGGATACGCGCCTGTCGGGCAACGCCTCGACTTCCTGCGCCTCCTGCCATGCACCGCAAACCGGCTGGGGCGAGCCCGAAGCCCTGTCGCGCGGCTACCCCGGTACGCGCCACTGGCGCAACGCACAGACCATTCTCAATGCGGCCCACTAGTCCCGGCTGTTCTGGGACGGTGCCGTCGACAGCCTGGAACAGCAGGCGCAGTCGGCTGCCGAAGGGGCGGTTGCCGGCAACGGCGAGGCGGCCATGATGGAAATGCGCCTGCGCCTGGTGCCCGAGTACGTCATCCGCTTCCGTGAAGTGTTCGGTACCGAATGGCCGCGCCTGCAACATGCCTGGCAAGCCATCGCCGCCTTCCAGCGCACGCTGGTGTCCGATCCGAAAAAAGTTCCTTTCGATCGCTGGCTGGCGGGCGACGCCGCCGCGCTGAGCGCCGCGGCACAACGGGGCTATGCCTTGTTCATCGGCAAGGCCGGCTGCGTGCAGTGCCACGCCGGCCCGCTGCTTTCCGACCAGTCATTTCATGCCTTGGGCGTGCCGCGCCACGCCCAGGCCGGCAGCAACCCGCTGGTGCAGATCACGGCGCGCTGGCAGAACCTGCAGCGCGGTGTTTCCGAAGTGCAGTACCAAAGCAGCGACGAAGACCTGGGCCTGGCCTACCTGACCCGCAACCCGGCGGATGCCGGCCGTTTCCGCACGCCGTCGCTGCGTGAGTTGCGCCATACCGCGCCCTACATGCATAACGGCGTATTCGCCACACTTCACGAGGTCGTGGATTTTTTCGACAGGGGAGGCGGGGAGGGGGCGAACAAGGCACCGCAATTGCGGCCGCTGGGACTCAGCGCGGCAGAAAAGAAGGACCTCGTGGCTTTTCTCGAATCGCTGAGCATGGACCAGCCCCTGCTGCTGGCGCCGCCGCGGGTGCCGGAGTCAAAGCCGCTGGCAGATGGAGGAATGAATGCACGCCCACGATGAACCGGCCTGCCAGTCGCGCCGGGATTTTCTACTGAGCGGCGGCAAGCTGGTCATGCTTGCCACCGTATCTACGCTCGCGGCACCCGTGTGGGCGCAGCGAGCCGAACATGCACCCCTGGCAGTGGCCCGCCTGTCCGATCTGTTGAACGGTGAGCCGCACTACTTCGAGTATCCGCAGGCCGGCGATTTCAACTTGCTGGTGAAACTCGGTGTCCCGGCCGGCGGCGGCATCGGTCCGCAGGGAGACATAGTGGCTTTCAGCACGCGCTGCACCCATCTCGGCGGCAAGTTGCGGGGCACCCTGCAGGCCGACGTGCAGGTGCTTGGGCCCTGTCCGCGCCACCTCACCACCTTCGACCTGAGCCGCCATGGCGTGGTGATTACCGGCCACGCCACGGCCAGCCTGCCGCAAGTCGTGCTGGAACTGGACGGCGACCGGATCCGCGCCGTCGGCATGCAGGGCCTGGTGTATCCCGAAGGGGGGCGGCATGCCTGAAACTCAGTCTGTGCCATTGCCGCCGCTAGGCGCCGACGAGATATCCACCGCCTGCGACTACTGCGTGGTGGGTTGCGGCTATCGCGTCTGGCGCTGGAAAGTCGGCGCTGGCGGGACGGCGAATACGGCTGTGCCGTGGGCCAATCCGTCCCAGCACAACATCGTGCAATGGCAGGGACAGCCCCACCATGTGCTGGTGCTGCCGGACCCGCAAGCGAAGGCCGTCAATCCGAAAGGCAATCATTCGATGCGCGGCGGCACTCTGGCGCAAAAGTGCTACAACCCGGAGAACCGTACGCGCGAGCGGCTGACCACGCCGCTGCTGCGGGTCAAGGGCGAGTTGCAGGCGGTGTCATGGGACACGGCGCTGGACATCATGGCGGCGGTGTCGAAGCATGTGCTGAAGAATCACGGCGAGCACGCCTGGGGCGTCAAGGCCTACTCCTACCAGTACTTCGAAAATACCTACGCGATCACCAAGCTGGCGCTCGATGCCATCGGCACCCCGGCGTTCGCCCCGCACGACAAGTGCGCCAACAGCAACGACGCGGCCGGCCTCGACGATGCCGGCCTCGAAGCCTTCGCCCCGGCCTATGAGGACTGGGGCGCCTGCGACGTGCTGTTCCTGTCCGGCACCGATCCTTTCGAAACCAAGAGCACGCTGTTCTCCAGTTGGATCATGCGCGGCGATGCGCCGGACAAGACTCTGATCTTCGCCACGCCGCACCGGAGCATGGGCGCGGCCTGGGCCGAAAAACGCGGCGGCCTGTGGCTGCCGGTGATCCCCGGCACCGACACCCTTTTGCACAACGCCATCGCCCGCGTGATCATCGAGCGTGGCTGGCAGGATCAGGCCTTCATCGAGCGCTGGGTGGCGAAGCGCTGGGAAGTCGACCAGGGTTACGGGCGCGGCACGCGCAACACGCCCTGGCAATGGCGCACCACCTGGGGCACCTGGCAGAGCGACTGGGAGGATTTTCGCAAATTCCTGCTGTCGCGCGACGAGCACCGGCTTGAAGACGCCGCACGCATCACCGGCGTGCCGGCCGCGCTGATCGCACGCGCCGCCGAACTGCTGGCCAGACCGCGTGCCGACGGCACACGACCGAAAGCGTCCTTCATGCTCGAGAAGGGCAATTACTGGTCGAATAATTACATGAACAGCGCGTCCT
>CAIZHL010000583.1 GCA_903932755.1 uncultured beta proteobacterium | reverse complement strand
TCGAAATTCATGTTCGCGCCGGAAGCAATCGCCACCAGCGTCTTGCCGTGCACGGCATTCTTTTTTGCCCAGGCCTTGGCGCCGGCCACGGCCAGCGCGCCGGCAGGTTCCAGGATCGAGCGCGTGTCCTCAAACACGTCCTTGATCGCGGCGCAGATCGCATCGGTATCGACCAGCACCATCTCATCGACATACTGCTGGCACAGGCGGAAGGTTTCCTGGCCGACGTACTTGACCGCCGCGCCGTCGGCAAAGAGGCCGACCGACTCCAGCCGCACGCGCTTGCCTGCCTTGAGCGAACGGTCCATGGCATCGGCGTCCGCCGCCTCGACGCCGATCACTTTCGTTTCCGGGCGCAGGCGCTTGATGTAAGCCGCCACGCCGGAGATCAGGCCGCCGCCGCCGACGCAGCAGAACACCGCGTCGATCGGCTCGGGATGCTGGCGCAGGATTTCCATGCCGATGGTGCCCTGCCCGGCGATCACGTCCGGATCGTCGAAGGGGTGCACGAAATTGAGCTTCTGCTTCTTCTCCAGTTCGAGGGCGTGGGTGTAGGCGGCGTCGTAGGAGTCGCCGGCCAGCACCACTTCGCCGCCGCGCTTTTTCACGGCGTCGATCTTGATCTGCGGCGTGGTGGTCGGCATCACGATCACGGCACGGATGCCGAGCTTCTGCGCCGACAGCGCGACGCCCTGGGCATGGTTACCGGCCGAAGCGCAGATGACGCCGCGCTTCCTCTGCGCCGGCGTCAGATGAACGATCTTGTTGTAGGCGCCGCGCAGCTTGAAACTGAACACCGGCTGCATGTCCTCGCGCTTGAAGTAAATCCGGTTGCCGCTGCGCGCCGAGAGGATAGACGCCAGCTCCAGCGGAGTTTCGATCGCCACGTCATAGACGCGGGCGTTGAGGATTTTTTCGAGATAGTCCATGACGGCGGGGAAATTGGTTCGACGACCGCAGAGGGTAACATGGGCCATGGACTTCGCATTCACCGCGGAAGCCGGTCTGGCCGGCCTTTTCCTCGCCAGTTTCCTTTCCGCAACGCTCTTGCCGGGCGGTTCGGAAGCGGTGTTGTTCGCCGTGATCCGGCTGCACCCGGAACAAACGCTGCCGGCGCTGCTGCTGGCGACCCTGGGCAACACGCTGGGCGGCATGCTGACCTATTACATGGGCCGCCTGCTGCCGCAACACCTCGCCCCGGAAAAGTCGGCGCTGGCGAGACGGCGCGGACCGCCTGTGCTGCTGCTGGCCTGGGCACCGATCATCGGCGATGCCCTGTGCGCCGCCGCCGGCTGGCTGCGCCTGCCGCCGCTGGCCTGCGCGGCATGGATGGCGGCCGGCAAGGCCGCCCGCTATGCGCTGGTGGTGGCCGGCGCCGGCATGGTCTGAGCCGAAATGCGCAGGAAGTAGGCGAAGACTCCCGCCCCGGCAAGCGCCAGGCTCGCTACCGCCGCGATCCAGAAGCCGGCGGCGCCGCGCGCCGCGCCGAAGGTATCGGTGAGGCCGAGCAGGTAGCCGCCGCCGAGCCCGACGCCCCACAGCGAAATCGCATAGATCACCATCGGCGCCATGGCGCGCTTGTAGCCGCGCAGCACCTGGGCCATGACCGCCTGCATGGCATCGGCGACGTGATACACGGCGACGATGGCGAGCAGCGTTGCGGCCGCGGCGGCGACCTGCGCATCCGTGGTGTAGGTGCGCGCCAGCGCGCCGGCGCCGAGCCAGATGGCGCTGCCGATTACTCCGGCAACGCCGCAACCCACGGCGAGCCCGAGCAAACCGGCGTGTCGCGCGCGCCGGCCGTCGCCAGCGCCCAGCGCCTGGCCGACCAGCACCCCGGTGGCATTGCCGAGGGCGATGGGTACCAGGAAGACGAAGACCGCGACATTGGCCGCGATCTGGTGTGCCGCCGAGATGTCCGGCCCCAGCCGGGCGATGAACAGCGCCATGAAAGTGAAGGCGGTGACATCGACCATGAAGGTGGCGCCCATCGGCAGGCCCAGTACCAGCAGTTCGCGCAAGGCCGCGGGGCGGGGCGGATCGAAGCGGGCGAACACCTCATAGGGTGCGTAATCGGCATCGCGCCGGCACCAGGCCCAGGCCAGGGTCGCCACGGTCCACATGATGACGGCGGAAGACCAGCCGCAGCCGGCGCCGCCCAGGGCCGGAAAGCCGAAATGGCCGTACATGAAGACCCAGTTGAGCGGCACCTTCAGCGCGAGGCCGAGCAGGTTGAAGGCCATCACCGGTCGCGGCCGGCCGATGCCGGTGGTGAAGCCGAAGAAGACGCGGAAGAACAGCACGCCCGGCACCGCCCAGGCGACACCGTCGAGGTAGGCGCGCACTTTCAGTTCGACCTCGGGCGTCAGGCGCGAAAACGCCAGCAGCGGATCGGGATTTTTCAGCACGGTGAATGCGGCCAGCGACAGTGCCAGCGCCAGCCAGGCGCATTGCCGCACGTCGGCGCCGATCTCGACATGGCGCCCTGCGCCGTAGTGGTGTGAGACCACGGGCGTGAGCGCCAGCAGTACGCCCATGGCGGTAACGAAGACGGTGGCATAGATGCTGGCGCCGATACCGACCGCCGCCAGGTCGATCGGGGAAAGCCGGCCGGCCATCAAGGTATCGATCACGCCATTGGCCATCACCGCTGCCTGGGCGATCAGCACGGGCCAGGCAAGGTGCAGCAGTTCGCGCGGGAGGGAACGGGGAGTGGTCACCCGCCAAGTCTAGCCGAGGGCAAAGCGGGGCTTCGCTGGTCGCTGGTACAACAACACACGAGTATGGAGTCAAGTTGAAACCGATGGGCGTCATTCCGACCGTCATCCCGGGCTTGACCCGGGATCCAGTAACGACCGCAGACTGGATTCCGGCTTTCGCCGGAATGACGAACGGGACCTGTCAGTACTTCCCTACAGCATCAGCGGCTGGTCGGGCAGTTCGTCGGGGTTGCTGGCGCCGGCCGGAAAATGCTGCGCCAGCAAGGCGCCCGCCCGCGTCACGGCCTGCAGCGCGCCTTCGCGCCAGCGGCCATCGCGGAAGCTGGTTTCCATCTCGCGGCAGATGCCATCCCATTCGGCCTGCGCCACGCGCGCGGCGATGCCGCGGTCGGCGAGGATTTCAACGCGGCGTTCGACCAGTTGCACGTAGATCAGGATGCCGCTGTTTTCCGCGGTGTCCCAGACGCGCAGCGTCGAGAACAGGTCGACCGCCCGCGCCCGCGGCGTCTGGTCGCGCCACAGTGCCGTCAGCGGCATGGCCGCCTCGACCACGAAGCGCAGTTCGCCGCGGTGGGATTTCTCGCTGGCCGCGATGGCCGCGCCGATGGCCGCCAGGTCGCCGCGCGCGAATACCCGCCGCACGAACCAGTCGGGCAGCAGCAGATGCTTGAGCAAACGTATCGGTTTCATGTCACCAGCTCCCCGATGAGCCGCCACCACCGAAGCTGCCGCCGCCGCCGGAAAAGCCGCCACCGCCGCCCGAGGAAAAACCGCCGCCACCGGAAAATCCGCCACCGCCGCCGGATGACATTTTGCCCAAAGACAGCAGGAACACCACCACCGCGGCGATCACCGCCGCCAGCCAGTTGCCGAAGAACATGAACCCTAGCCAGCCGCCGACCCCCGCCGCAAGCAGCGACCCGAACAAGCCGAAAATTGCGTTCAAGATCGCCGAGGCGAACAGCAGCAAGAAACCCCAGGTCGTGATGTGCTGGCCGCCGATGCTGGTGCTGCGCGGCGCGGGTTGCGCGGCGGCGGCGGCCACCGGTTCGGCGGCCGCCGCGCCGCCCATGGCCTGGTCCAGGCCTTCGACGGCGGCGCGCAGGCCGCCGAAGAAGTCGCCCTGCTTGAAGGCCGGCGCCATGCGCTCGGCGATGATGCGTTTGGCAATCGCATCCGGGATCGAGCCTTCCAACCCGTAGCCGACCTCGATGCGCATCTTGCGGTCGTCTTTCGCCACGATGACGATCAGCCCGTTGTCGGCGCCCTTTTGGCCGATCTTCCAGGCTTCGGCGAGGCGGATGCCGAATTGCTCGATGGTCTCGGGCTGGGTAGTCGGCAGCAGCAACACGGCGATCTGTGCGCGGCCCGAGCGTTCGATGGCCGCCAGCTGCGCTTCGAGGCGACCGCGCTGCGTGGCGTCGAGCGTGTTGGTCAGGTCGGTGACGCGCGTGGCCAGGGCGGGCAGCGGCACCGGCTCGGCCGCCCGAACGCCGGCGGCCGGCTGCAGCGCCAGCCAGAGCAGCGTCAACAGGCCGGCGCGCAGGAAATGCACTTAGGAATAGCCGGGGGCACCGGGAGCTGCCGGCGCAGGAGCGGCAGGCGCCGGCGCAGCAGGTGCAGGCGCGGCAGGTGCGGGCGTCGTCGGCTTGTCGAATTTGATCGGCGGCGGCGCCGAGATGGCCTTTTCGTCGTCGACCGTGAAGTTGGCCTTGGTCTTCCAGCCCATGACCATGGCGGTCAGATTGTTGGGGAAGGTGCGCACCGAAACGTTGTACTCCTGCACCGACTTGATGTAGCGGTTGCGCGCCACGGTGATGCGGTTCTCGGTACCTTCCACCTGCGCCTGCAGGTCGCGGAAATTGGCGTCGGCCTTGAGGTTCGGATAGTTTTCCGCCACCACCAGCAAACGCGACAGCGCGCCGCCCAGTTCGCTCTGGGCCTTCTGGAACTTGGAGAAGGCCTCTGGATCGTTGATCAGTTCCGGCGTGGCCTTGATCCCGGCGACGCTGGCACGCGCCTCGGTAACCCGCGTCAGGACTTCCTTTTCGTGGCTGGCGTAACCCTGCACCACCGAGACGAGGTTGGGAATCAGGTCGGCGCGGCGCTTGTATTGGTTCAACACCTCCGACCACGCGGCGCCCACCGCCTCGTCATTGATCTGGATCTGGTTGTAGCCGCAGCCGGACAGCAGCGTGGCGGCAAAGGCAAGCACGGCAAGCAGACGCAGGCGCATGACGATCTCCAGGAAAAAAGGGTCAGAAACGGATATGGCGGCGACCGCTTGTCATTGCAAGGGGTACCCCCTGCCGGATCGCCTATTTTGGCCAGCGATTGTGCCCGAGAAATTCTTCCCAGCTGAGAAATCCGTCCTTGTCGGCATCGAGCTTGACGAAGTTTTCAGTCAGGTAGGCGGACTTGTTGGCGACTTCCTCCTTCGCCAGTTTGCCGTCCTTGTTCTGGTCGAAGCCATCGAAGCGTTCCACCGCGCGCTGCTTTTCCGCCCGCGCCAGATCGCCCTTGCGGCCGGGATCGTCGAGCTTCGGCACCATGGTCTGCGCCTGGAGCACTGCGGACGCCGCACCCAGTGCCAGGAAGCACAAGAAAAAATATCGCATGAAGCTCCACTCCAGACCGTCGTAAGCCGATTCGGCACGATGCGCGCCATTGTCGCAACGAAGCGCCGGTTTTGCAAAGCCCCGGGGCAAGCAAAGCGGCCTGCGGCAATGGCGAAGGCCCGGAAATCGACACCGACCCCACGCCGCGCAGGGCCTCTGCCGCAGCCCCATCGCCTACAATAGCGCCCTTTGGCTTCAACGAAACCCGGCATGACCGCCCGCCTGCGCGAAATCCCCTACAACTACACCTCGTTCTCCGACCGCGAGATCGTCATCCGCCTGTTGGGCAGCGAGGCCTGGGCCACGTTGACCGAACTGCGCGCGGAGCGCGTCACCGGCCGCTCGGCGCGCATGCTCTACGAGGTGCTGGGCGACATCTGGGTGGTGCGGCGCAACCCTTACCTGGAAGACGACCTGCTGGGCAACCGCGAACGGCGCGAGGCGCTGGTGGAGGCCTTGCGCCACCGCTTGCGCGAGATCGACAAGCGCCGCGAGGGTAACGAGCGCGTGGCGCTGCTGCTGACCGCGGCCAAAACTGCGGTGAAGTCCTTCGAGCGCTGGTTCGAGGAAACCCGCAGCCTGCGCAAGAAGGCGCAGAAGGTCCTGGCGCGCCACAC
>CAIZHL010000582.1 GCA_903932755.1 uncultured beta proteobacterium | reverse complement strand
CGCAATGGCTTGGTTGATGTTCGCCTCGCGAATGGAATCGGGAACAACCGAAACTTGTCCGAGTGGAGGCCCGACAATGTTGATCAAAACATCGCCCGGACGGACCTTGGACCGAGCCAATTCGCTGTCGTGGGTGTCGTGGCTTATGAATGCCGGCTTGTATCGATAGTTCAATACTCCGTCGAATGTCAGGTTGTAGACCTTCAGAAACTGTACCTGTCCGTTATCACCGGAGAGTTTTTCGGCTGACGGAGTTGTACCTTTGGTGATGAAGGCGGAAAGTTGTTCAGCTGACGCCCACGCCCACCCCTCCGGCAACTCGGGCAGTTCGGTGGTATCCGGCGCCGCGGGTTCCTTGTGTTTGCCTTTGCCTTGCGAATGGCTGTCGCGACTGGCGAGGATGCGTTGCAGGAGTTGGGCTCCGGTTTCGTAGTCGCGGCCTTCGCGGCGGGCGAGGTCGGCTTCGGTCGGGACGAGACGGCCTTCGAAGGCGGCTTTGAGGATGGCGGCCTTGTAGCGCTTGAGGTTGCCCTTGACGCGCTTGAGGCCAGCAACGGCTTTGTCGAGGCGGGAGAACTGCTTTTCGATTTCGGCGACGATGGCATCTTGCTGATCGATAGGCGCAAGCGGGATAACCGCATCTTTCAACTTCTTGAGTGTGAGGCGGGTGATTGCCACACCAGCCATACGATCAAGCATCGGGTCACGCACATGTGGCGCCTGCAACGCATACACCAAGAATTTTGGCCTTACGCTGGATCCTGGACGTAGCACGCCGACGCTCGACAATAGCGAGAACTGCTCGTCAAGTGTGTTCAGGGCAACACGGCCAGTTGTTGCACCGTCCTTGATATATAGGACATCGTTCTTTCGCACATCGCAGCGTGAATAGATTTCTCGATGAGTTGCGGCGTCGATATACGTAATGTCTGAGAGATCAAGGCCCCACGGCTTGATGTTTTTTGCCGTGATGTACTTGTAGTCTCCGGTTGGATGGTTTGCCGGGGAGTGATGGGTGCCGTCAGTAATCTTGTCGCAGACATCCCCAAGCCGCACAGTTCGCCACTCGCTCACGCCACCAACTCCCGATTCAATTCCTCAATCACCTTCGGCAATTGCTCGCCGAATAGCTGATGCACGCGGCCCAGCCCGCCTTCGGTGTTGAAGGGGGCGTATTCGAAGTCGTCGATGGCGATGCCGAGGTTGGCGGCGATGTGGTCGCGGATCATTTCCAGCCAGTGTTGTTGTTCGGGGGTGAAAGGCTCTGGATTCCCGCTTTCGCGGGAATGACGGGTGGTCTGCGCCAGCCAGGCCTTGAAGTTGGCGGCGACGCGTTCGGGATAGGGCACGAGTTCGTTTTCCTGGTGCATGGCGAAGCGCACCAGGCTGACAAGGTCGGTGAGGATACGCGCCGTACCGCCACCGCCGACTTTTGTTTTGTCGAGCGTGGCATAGGCTTGCCACAGCGCCGATTCGGTCAGCAGGTAGGGCGGCGCGTGCAGGGTGTCGGCCAGGGCCTTGATGTCCTCGAACTTGAGCGGGGCTTTCACCGGGCGGTTGTAGAGGATTTGCAGGGAGGTGATTTCGTCGCGGTGTTCGGCGATGAAGGCTTCGAAGGTTTGGACCAGGCTTTTGGCGCGCTCGGTGGAGGCGGCGGAAAAGCCGGCTTCGATGAGGGTGTCCTGGGTGACGATGTCGATTATTTGGTCGGCTTGCTGGCGGAGTTTGAGGAGGAGGTTGCGGAGGGCGGGGTTGGCGAGGGGTTTGACGGCTGCCTGGATTCCGGCGTTCGCCGGAATGACGGAGGGGGTGGTGGCCCCCTCTCCCCGGCCCTCTCCCGCTAGGGGAGAGGGAGAAAAGCGCAGGGCTTCTACTATGTTGCGGGCTAGGCTTTTCAGGTCGTGGCCGCCGCTGGCTTCGATGACTTTGGCTTTGTCGGCGTCGCTGAGGTCGCGCTCCAGGCGGGCCAGTCTTGCGGCGACGCTTGAGAGTACGTCGGGTTCGACGTTGCCCAGCGCCACGGCTTGCAGCAGTTTGTCGAAGGGCACGTTCTTCTTCGTGTCCATGGGCCGGCTGTCGGTCTTGTCGCGCTCGCAGACGCCGACGGCATCGACGATGACGAAATGGTCCTTGACCACGTGCTCGCCGGGATTGACGGCGCGCAGGTCGGCGCGCTCGATGATGCGCACGCCGCGGCCTTTCATCTGCTCGAAGAAGCTGCGGCTCTTTACCGAGCGCAGGAACACGACGATCTCGACCGGCTTGATGTCGGTGCCGGTGGCGACCATGTCCACGGTGACGGCGATGCGCGGGTAGTAGCTGCTGCGGAAGGCGCGGATCAGGTTTTCCGGGCTGTCGCCGGTGCTGCGGTAGGTGATCTTCTGCGCGAACTCGTTACCGCGGCCGAATTCCTCGCGGATGATCTGGACGATGGCTTCGGCGTGGTTGTCGTCCTTGGCGAAGACCAGGGTCTTGGGCAGTTCCGTGCGGCTGGGGAACATCTCGGCCTGCCAGCGGTCGCGCAGGGTGCGCACCACGGTGCGGATCTGGTCGGGCGTCTGCACGCTGCGGTCCAGCTCGGCGGGGTCGTAGTCGAAATCCTCGTCGAGCTGCCAGTCGCTGCGGCGGCGCGTGTCGCGTTCCATCACCTGCACCCAGTAGCCGGCCTCCACCTTGCTGCCGGCTTCGGTGACTTCGGTGCGGATGCGATAGACGTCGTAATTGACATTGACGCCGTCGGCCACGGCCTGCTCGTGGCCGTATTCCATGACCAGGTTCTGGTTGAAAAAGCCGAAGGTCTGCTTGTTGGGCGTGGCGGTAAGGCCGATCAGGTAGGCGTCGAAGTAGTCGAGCACCTGGCGCCACAGCTTGTAGATCGAGCGGTGGGCCTCGTCGGTGACGACGATGTCGAAGCTCTCGATCGGGATGGCCGGGTTGTACTCGATCGGCGGCGCCTCGGCGAACAGCGATTCGACGCCCTCGGCGGAATGCTCGTCTTCTTCCTCGGGCAGTTCGCGGCCCTTGAGCATCGAGTACATGCGCTGGATGGTGCAGATGACCACGCGTGCGCTCTTGTCGAGGTTGTTGCTGGTCAGGTGCTGGACGATGTATTCCTCGCCGAACTTGAAGTTGTTGTAGGGCGAGAGGTACTGGTCGAATTCCTTCTTGGTCTGGCGCCCGAGGTTGCCGCGATCGACCAGAAACAGCACGCGCCGCGCCCCGGCGAACTTGATCAGGCGGTAGATGAAGCTGATGGAGGTGAAGGTCTTGCCGCTGCCGGTGGCCATCTGGATCAGCGCGCGCGGCTTGTTGGCGGCGAGGCTGGCTTCGAGGTTGTGCACCGCCTTGACCTGTGCCGGCCAGAGGCCGTCTTCGATCAACACGGGCATTTCGCGCATGCGGGCCAGAAAAGTCGGCGCTGGCGATGCGGCGACATTTGGCCCGGTGGCGCTTTCCCGGATGTAGCGCAGCCACTCGCCCAGCATCTCGGGCGTATGAAAGGCAAACGTTGGCCGCGCGCGCGGTTCGGGATCGAGGCCGTTGGTGAAATGGGTTTCGATGCCCGTCGATTCGTAAAGGAAGGGCAGCGGCCGGCGCCAGGCGGGTAGCGCGGCGGGCAGGCCCTGCGCGTAGCGGCCCGACTGGAACTCGACACAGGTCAGCGTGGCGCCCTGCTTCTTGGCTTCGATGATACCGGCGGCTTTGCCATCGACATAGAGCAGGTAGTCGGCGAAACCGAAGCCGGTTTCGAGCGGGAACTCGCGGATGGCAACGCCGCGTGCGGCGTGGATATTGGCAGCGGCCAGGTCGCACACGCGCCAGCCTGCCGCCTGCAGCAGTCGGTCTATTTCCTCCCGTGCTTGTTGTTCCGGCTGTGCCACGCTCTCCCCTGCTCGGCTGCCCCGTCAATGACAACGGCAATGCTAGCACGGGCCTTGCGGTGGCCACCTTTGTCGGCAGACTTCCCGGACGATTGTGCGCCGGCCGACAATGCGGGATAATCCTTTGTATACCGCATACAAAGGATTACTCATGAGCACCGCTTTCGCCAACCCGCTGCTTGCCACTCCCGCCCGTGCCCTGCCCCGTTCGGTCGCCATCATCGGCGCCGGCACCATCGGCCCCGACATCGGCTACTACCTGAAGAGCGCGCTGCCCGACCTGAAACTGTTTCTGGTCGATGTTTCGCAAAAGGCCGTCGACGCGGCGCTGCTGCGCTTTCAGGACTACTCGAAGAAGGCCGTCGCCAAGGGCAAGATGAACGAGGCCGATGCGGCGGCGGTGACATCGAACCTGGTCGGCACGCTGGACTACGCCGACATCGCCGGTTGCGACTGGGTGATCGAGGCCGCCACGGAAAACCTGAACCTCAAGCGCAAGATCTTCGCGCAGATCGAAGCCGTGGTCCGGCCCGATGCCCTGATTACCTCCAACACCAGTTCCCTGCCCGCCGCACAAATCTTCTCGGCCCTGAAGCACAAGGAACGCGCCACGGTCACGCACTTCTTCGCCCCGGCCTGGCGCAATCCTGCTGTGGAAGTCATCGCCTGGGAAAAAACCGATCCGGCCGTGGTCGAGTACCTGCGCTGGGCCTTCTGCATGACCGGCAAGGTGCCGCTGGTCACCGCCGATGTCGCCTGCTTCATGCTCGACCGCATCTTCGACAACTGGTGCAACGAGTCCGCGATGCTGCTCGACCGCGCCACCGCCGCCGAAATCGACAGCGTCGCCGCCGAGTTCGTCCATGCCGGCCCCTTCT
>CAIZHL010000581.1 GCA_903932755.1 uncultured beta proteobacterium | reverse complement strand
GGGTTGGCGTAGATCGCGTCGCGCTCGGACATGCAGGCCCACATCTCGGCGTGGCCCATCATCACCACGTCGAGCACGCGTACGCTCTCGTAGCCGAACTGGTCCTGCTTCAGGTAGGCCATGCGCTCGCCGGGATCGAGCGAGACATTGCCGGCGGAAGACTCCAGCACGCCGGCCAGGATCTTCATGAAGGTGGTCTTGCCCGAGCCGTTGGCGCCGATCAGGCCATAGCGGTTGCCCTCGCCGAACTTGACCGAGACGTTATCGAAAAGCGGCTTGACGCCGAACTGGATGGTGACGTTGGATGCGACGAGCATGGGAGTGCAACCGGAGGGGGGGCCGGGGGAATCCGGCGAGGGCCGTATTCTACTTGGAGCGACGGCAAAAGTCGGCGCTGACAGGGCGCTGACAGCGCGGCGACCGGGGCCGGGCAAAGGCATGGCCCAAGGCTTCGACGTCGCTGCCACGGCAAAACCATTCCCTTGCAAATTGTTGGAGTTCCAGCAATAATGCCACAATCAAGCAGCCGAGCAACCAAAGGGAGGCCCTGTGAAATCCATCCTCAGACTTACCGTCAACGGCAAGCCGCGCGAAGACGCCGTGGCCGAGAACACCCTGCTGATCGATTACCTGCGCGATGCGCTCGGGCTGACCGGCACCAAGCAGGGTTGCGATGGCGGCGAATGCGGCGCCTGCACCGTGCTGGTCGACGGCCGGCCGCGCCTTTCCTGCAGCACCCTGGCGCACAGCATGGTCGGTCGCGAAGTCGAAACCATCGAGGGCCTGAGCCACGCCGGCAACCTGTCGCGGCTGCAGCGTGCCTTCCATGAGCATCTCGGCAGCCAGTGCGGCTTTTGCACGCCGGGCATGATCATGGCGGCCGAAGCCCTGCTGCGCGGCAACCCGCGCCCCGACCGCGAGCAGATCAAGGCCGCGCTGGCCGGCAACCTGTGCCGCTGCACCGGCTACGTCAAGATCATCGAATCGGTGGAAGCTGCGGCGGAGGCAGTCCAGTGAACGCGCCCGAGCGCAAGGTCGTCACACTCAAGCCGGCAGGCGCGCCGCGCGGTGTCGGTGCGCGCCTGCCCTTCGTCGACGGCGTCGAGAAGGTGACCGGCACGGCGCGCTACACGGCCGACCTGCCGGCCGGCGGCGCCTTGGTCGGCAAGATCCTGCGCAGTCCCTACGCCCACGCCGAACTGCTCGACGTCGATATCAGCGCGGCACTGGCGCTCCCAGGAGTGCGCGCCGTCATTACCGGCGACGAATGCGACATGCCCTACGGCGTGATTCCAATCGCGCAGAACGAGTTTCCGCTGGCCCGCGGCCGGGTGCGCTACATCGGCGACCCGATCGCCGCCGTGGCCGCCATCGACGAAGCCACGGCCGATGCGGCGCTGGCGCTGATCCGCCTGCGGGTGCGCGAACTGCCGGCCTATTTCAGCGCCGCCGCCGCGCGCCAGCCCGACGCCGTGCTGCTGCATGACAACAAGGCCGGCAACATCGAACGCGCGGTGCACAACGAGTTCGGCGACACCGCGACCGGCTTCGCCGCGGCCGACTTGGTGCGCGAGGACAACTACGAATGCGCCGAGGTCCATCACGCCATGATGGAGCCCAACGCGGCGCTGGCGACCTGGGACGCCGAGCGCGGCCACCTGACCCTGTGGTCGGTGACGCAGGTGCCCTACTACGTGCATCTGACGCTGGCGCGCTGCCTGAAAATGGAAGCGGCGCACATCCGCGTCATCAAGCCCTTCATCGGCGGCGGCTTCGGCCATCGCACCGAAACCCTGAATTTCGAAGTCATCTGCGGTCTGCTGGCACGCGCCGCACGCGGCACGGTGCGCCTGCTGATGTCGCGCGAGGAGAGCTTCCTCGCCCATCGCGGCCGGCCGGAAAGCCAGATCCGCATGAAACTGGGCATGACCCGCGAAGGCCGCC
>CAIZHL010000580.1 GCA_903932755.1 uncultured beta proteobacterium | reverse complement strand
GCGCACCTGCGGAAATGCGGCAAGCAGGGCGGCATCGGCGCGCGCGATGAATTCGGCGATGCGCGAGACCGGCACGGCGATGTCGTGCTTGATCGAGACGCCCTCGATCTTCTGCGCCTCGGAAACATTCTCGCGCAAGGCCCACAGCGCGGCCGCCTGCGCCTCGCTGGAAGCGACCGCCGCGTCAGCGACGACGCCGTCCTCGGCCGCGCTTTGCAGCGCCTGTTCCAGCGTCGCGGCGAGATCGTCGCGCGCGCCGGAAAGTTCGATCAGCGCCTGCCATGCCGGTTTGCCGGCGAGCGGGTCGCGCGCGCCCGGAATGTGTCTGAGCACCAGTTCCAGCGCGGGACGGCCGACGATCTCGAAGGCCGTAACGTTGTCGCCGGCGGCAGCGCGCAGCCGCCCCAGCAGGCCGACCGCCGCGGCCGGATCGGGCACGGCCACCCAGGCCGTGGCATGTGCGCGCGGACGCGGGAAGAGCTTCAGGGTCGCCGCCGTAATCAGTCCCAGCGTGCCTTCGGCGCCGATGAAGAGATGCTTCAAATCGTAGCCGGTGTTGTCCTTGCGCAGGGCGCGCAGGCCGTTCCAGATGCGGCCGTCGGCCAGCACCACTTCGAGGCCGAGGCAAAGCTCACGCGCATTGCCGTAGCGCAGCACCTGCACCCCGCCGGCATTGGTCGCGAGGTTGCCGCCGATGGTGGCGCTGCCTTCCGCCGCCAGCGACAGCGGAAACAGGCGATCGATCTCCCGTGCTGCCTGCTGTACGGCATGCAGGGTGCAGCCGGCCTCGACCGTGATCGAGTTGTTGTCCGCGTCGACGGCGCGGATGCGATTCAGGCGCGTGAGCGCGATCACCACTTCGCCGCCGGTCGGCGTCGCGCCGCCGCACAAGCCGGTATTGCCGCCCTGCGGCACGATGGCCGTGCCGGCGTCGGCGCAGGCGCGCACCACGGCGGCGACTTCTTCCGTGCTTCCGGGCAGTACCACGCAGGATGCGCTGCCACTGAAACGGCCGCGCCAGTCGGTGCAATAGGGTGCGAGATCCGCCGCCCCGGTCAAGACCTTGGTGGCACCGACGACGGCCCGCAGGCTATCGTAAAAGTCGGCGCTCACGATACGGCGTTCGTCGCGCTCAGTTGGGCGTACAGGTCGTGCACGTCGCAGTCGATGACGCTGACTTCGGCGAATTCGCCGACCTCGAGATCGTGGCCGTCGGTGATGTACACGAGGCCATCGACGTCGGGTGCATCGCCCTGCGAGCGGGCGATGGCGCCGTCTTCGTCGATCTCGTCGACCAGCACCTGGATGCGCCGGCCGATTTTTCTTTCGAGCCGTTGCGTCGAGATGTCTTCCTGATGGCGCAGCAGGCGCGCCTTGCGCTCTTCGCGCACTTCCTCCGGCAGCGCCCCGGGCAGCGCGTTGGCGCCGGCGCCCTCGACCGGCGAATAGGAGAAGGCGCCGACGCGGTCGAGCTGGGCCTCGTCGAGAAAATCCAGCAGTTCGTTGAACTCGGCTTCGGTCTCGCCGGGAAAGCCGGTGATGAAGGTGCTGCGGATCGCCAGGTCCGGCACCACCCTGCGCCATGCCGCGATGCGGTCGAGCACCTTTTCCGCCGAGGCCGGCCGCTTCATCAGTTTGAGGATGCGTTGGCTGGCGTGCTGGAAGGGCACGTCGAGGTAAGGCAGGATCTTGCCTTCCGCCATCAGCGGAATCAGGTCGTCGACGCTAGGATAGGGATAAACGTAATGCAGGCGCACCCAGAGGCCGAGTTTGCCCAATTCGCTGCACAACTCGTAAAGCCGCGTCTTCACCGGCCTGCCGCCGTGGAAGCCGGTGCGGTACTTGACGTCGACGCCGTAGGCGCTGGTGTCCTGCGAGATCACCAGCAGTTCCTTGACGCCGGCCGCGGCCAGAACTTCGGCTTCATGCAAGACGTCGCCGATCGGGCGCGAGACCAGGTCGCCGCGCAGCGAAGGGATGATGCAGAAGCTGCAGCGATGGTTGCAGCCTTCGGAAATCTTAAGGTAGGCGTAATGGTCCGGCGTCAGGCGTATGCCCTGCGGCGGCACCAGATCGACGAAGGGATCGTGCAGCGGCGGCAGATGCTGGTGCACGGCCGCCATGACTTCCGGCATGGCATGCGGCCCGGTGACGGCCAGCACTTTCGGATGCACGCTGCGAACGATGTCATTGCCCGCCGCATCCTTTTTTGCGCCGAGGCAGCCGGTAACGATGACCTTGCCGTTTTCGGCCAGCGCCTCGCCGATGGCGTCGAGCGACTCCTCGACCGCCGCATCGATGAAGCCGCAGGTATTGACCACCACCAGATCGGCACCGTCATAGCTGCCGGAGATTTCATAACCCTCGGCGCGCAGCCGGGTCAGGATCTGTTCCGCATCGGACGCGGCCTTGGGGCAGCCCAGCGACACGAAGCCGACTGTCGGCGCCTTGGCTTTACGTCGCGTCACGGCGACCCTACTTGGTCTCGCCCTTATCCTCGGGCTTGACGTAGATGCCGGGGAAAATCTTGCGCGTCTGTTCCTGCATGGTGTCCTGCATCTGCTGGAACATCTTCTGGCTCTGTTCGACGTAGGTACCCATCATGTGCTGCATGGCAGGACCCTGGAACTTGAGGAATTGCGCCCACAGATCCTGATTCTCGCCGGGAGATTCGCCGTACAGTCCCTTGGCCTGCTCTTTGAGCTTGGCCTGCACTTCGGTAAAGGACCGGATGTTGTCCCCGATATAGCTACCCATCATCCCCTGCATGGCATTGCCATAGAAGCGGATCATCTGCGACAGCAGTTCGGAAGAGAACATCGGCGCGCCGCCGGCCTCTTCCTCGAGGATCACCTGCAACAGGATCGCCCGCGTCAGGTCTTCCCCGGACTTGGCGTCGACCACCTGGAAGTCTTCGTGGGCCAATACCAGTTCCTTGATGTCGGCCAGCGTGATGTAGGTGCTGGTACGTGTGTCATACAGACGGCGATTCGGATACTTCTTGATAAGACGGCTCTGTGCGGCCATTGTCATTCCCTCCTTGAAATCATGGTACTACCAAGCCAACGGAGACAGCACCTCCGCCAGAGGCGGAGGGATGAGGCGTGAAACCCGGCAGGATCAGCAGTAATGCATTCCGCCGTTGATGTTCAGGGTCGCACCCGTCATGAAACCGGCGAGGTCCGACACCAGATAGGCGCACAGGGCGCCGATTTCTTCCGGCTTGCCCAGACGACCGACCGGGATCGTGGCAACGATGGAATCGCGCACTTCCTGCTTGATCGCCATGACCATGTCGGTACCGATATAGCCGGGGGCGATGGCATTCACCGTCACACCCTTTTTCGCCACTTCGGCGGCAATCGCGCGGGTAAAGCCGAGGATGCCGGCCTTGGCCGCCGAGTAGTTGGCCTGGCCGAACTGCCCCTTGATGCCGTTCACCGACGACAGGTTGATGACGCGCCCCCAGCCGCGATCGGCCATACCGCCAAGCACCTGATGCGTGACATTGAACACGGAATCGAGGTTGGTGGAGAGCACGGCATCCCACTGTCCCTTGTCCATCTTCTTGAACACGGAATCGCGCGTGATGCCGGCGTTATTGACCAGCACGTCGACCGGACCGACTTCAGCTTCCAGCTTCTTGACCATTGCGGCGCAGGCCTCGTAGTCGGTGACATCCGCTTCGGCGACGACGAAATCGAAGCCTTCCGCCTTCATCTTCGCCAGCCATTCGTCCTTGGGAGGAAAATTGGGCAGACAGTTCGCCGCCACCGTGAAACCGCTTTGCGACAGCGCCTTGCAGATCGCCGTGCCCAGGCCGCCCATGGCGCCCGTTACCAATGCAACTCTCTTTGCCATTTTTGATACT
>CAIZHL010000579.1 GCA_903932755.1 uncultured beta proteobacterium | reverse complement strand
TCTGTCGGCGCTGCGGCGGCGACCACGGCCGGCCCCGCCGCAGGCGGAAGCGGCTTCGCGGCCGGCGGCTTCGGCGCCGCCCTGGCCGCCGGCGCGGTTTCGGAACGCACCGGCGCCGCCTCGGGACGCGCCGGCACCAGCACGGCGTCGATGGTCGGCGGCAGGTCGGCGTCCATCGCTTCCGGCAAGGACCAGCCCGGGGCGACCACTACGCCGACATGGAGCAGGGCCGAAGCGACCAGCGCGAATATAAGGGGCATCTCAGATCTGCGCCGCAGCGGCACGCTCAGGCGATGTGCGGAACATGCAGCGCGCCGCCCACCGGCGTCTCGCCCGCGAGCCGGGCGCGGCCGTCGACCAGGCCCAGCCGCCCCTCGAGGAACCAGCGCGCGACGCGCGGGTAGAGCACGTGCTCTTCGGCCAGCACGCGGGCGGCCAGGGCGGCCTCGTCGTCGCCGGCCTGCACCGGCACCGCGGCCTGGGCGATGATCGGCCCGCCATCGAGCGCCGGCGTCACGAAATGCACGCTGCAGCCGTGCACCCGGACGCCCGCCGCCAGGGCCTGGGCATGGGTCTTGATGCCGGGAAAGGCCGGCAGCAGCGAGGGATGGATGTTCAGCAGGCGGCCCTGGAAACGACGCACGAAGCCGTCGCCGAGGATGCGCATGAAGCCGGCGAGCAGGACCAGGTCGGGCGCGTGGCGCTCGATCTCGGCCGCCAGCGCCGCGTCGAAATCCTCGCGCGTGGCGAAACCGCGATGATCGAGGGTCGCCACGGGGATGCCGCGTGCGGCGGCCAGCGCAAGTCCTGCGGCGTCGGGGCGATTGCTGACCACCGCGGCGCAGGCGCCGGGCAGGCCGGCGTCGAGCAGCGACAGCATGTTGCTGCCGCGTCCGGAAATGAGAATGACATAGCGCTTCATCAGAGCCCCCTGACCGGGAGAAACACCGCCGTGGCGAGGTTCTGCACCACGCGGGCGATGATCCGGTGCCCTTTTTCGGCCAGCAGCGCGGAGAGGATGTCGAGGTTGCCGATCATCTTGCCGAACTCGCGCTCGAAGCTGAGGTTCGCCGGCTGTCCCGGCGGCGGAATCTCGTTGCTCAACAGCAGCAGCGCGCCGCCGGCATCGCGGGCGTTGGCCAGCTTCCAGGCGGCGATCTCGAGGTTGCGCGCACTGTTGTGGATCTTCTGCGCGTTCAGTTCATCGAACATGAAAAACTCCGTCTTTTCCTCGAATGCGGCATTCAGCATGCCGCCCATGCCGGCGATGAACACCGCCACCCGGTCGCCCTCGAACTCGGCTTGCAGGCTGAGCAGGATCGCGTCGGTACCGGTGCGCCCCGCAGCGTCGGGCACGCGCCAGCCGGTGCGCGGATCGAGCAGCCGGTCCAGCGCCTTCTCGATGCTGGCATGTCCGGCCTTTTTCCACTCGCGCGGATTGCGCCGGTAGAGCTTTTCGGCGAGCACGCGCAGGCTGGCGAATGTCGCGCGCCGATGCGCATCGGCGACGCGGTCGATGTCGCTCTTGCCGACCTGCTTGGGATCGAAGCTCGGCGCCGAACTGCCCACCGTGCGCACCGTGTCCGAGGTCTGCGCGCAGCCGGCCAGCAGCAGCACCATGCCGAGCTTCGCCGCGCCGCGCATGCTCAGGAGGCCTTCGGCGCAAGGCGCAGGCGCAGCCAGGCGATGAACAGCGGCAGCAGCGACAGTCCGATGGTGGCAAAGATGATCAGCGACAGGTTGGCCTTGACCCAGGGGATGTTGCCGAACCAGTAACCGGCGAGGCACAGCGAAAACACCCAGAGGAAGGCGCCGGCCAGGTCGAACACAAAGTAGCGCGGGTAGCTCATGTTGCCGACGCCGGCAACGAAGGGCGCGAAGGTGCGCACGAAGGGCATGAAGCGCGCCACCAGCATGGTCTTGCCGCCATGCGCTTCGTAATAGGCATGGGCGATGTCGAAGCCCTTGCGGTTGAAGAAGCGCGGGTGCTTCTCGCCCCAGGCCAGGATGCGCTTGCCGGACCAGCGCCCGATCCAGTAGTTGGTGTTGTCGCCGAGGATTGCGGCCGAAAGGAGTACGGCGATGACGATGTCGATCTGGAATGTGCCGCCGCTGGTGGCGGCCAGGGCACCGGCCACGAACAGCAGCGAATCGCCGGGGAGGAAGGGTGTGACGACAAGGCCCGTCTCGCAGAAGACGATGGCGAAGAGGATGACGTAGATCCAGGTGCCGTACTGCGCCAGCAGCAGGGCGAGGTACTTGTCCACATGCAGGATGATGTCGATGAACTGGGCGAGAAGTTCCACTGGAAGGCGGGCGACGGGCTAAAGGGGCGATTTTACCGGAAGCTATAATTCCGCCTCCATGGGAATCATCAAGCCGCTGCCGGACCTCCTGATCAGCCAGATCGCCGCCGGCGAGGTCGTCGAACGGCCGGCCTCGGTGCTCAAGGAACTCCTCGAAAACAGCCTGGACGCCGGTGCCACC
>CAIZHL010000578.1 GCA_903932755.1 uncultured beta proteobacterium | reverse complement strand
GTTCGATCAGTTCGATGGCGAGGCCGATGTCCTTGGCTTCAATGATTACGGATTTATTGCGCATGCGGAACCTCCGTCACTAGACGTTTGTATGACCCTGGATGAAGGCCGTTCAGGCCAGCGTGGCAACGGGCCGCCCGGCAGCGAGAATCGCCGCGTGCAGGTGGCCGACGCCGCGTTCGCGCTCGTGATTGGCGAGCAGGTCGAGCAGCAGGGCGTCATCGAAGCGGAAGTTGCAAAGCAGCATGTCGGAGCTGGCCATTTTCAGCACCTGCCCCGGGGTCAGGCGCGCCAGCACGTCGGCAATCTCCTGGCTGATGCCCAGACGAAAAATGGCCGCCTCGCGATCCGAGCGAACCATGTTCTGCGCCAGCATCAGGTAGGAAAGATTGACTTCCTTTATATCGTTATAGGTGTCGGTCGATTTCATCTTGCACTCCTTGATTTCGTCGGTCAGGCCCGAATTTGGACCCGAATCGCGACAGATGCATGATCACACGGAGCATGACAAGAAAGAAATCAGTGGAAAAACCATTCTATTGTAAGAATTAGATAGAGCCGCTTTGTAAGAAAAAGCATTACAAAATGACCACAATGAATTGTTTATTTGGTTTTTTTAGGCACTTTGCACCGGCTGCCAGGGGCCGGAATCGACAATTCGCCGAGGTGTTGCCGGCGCGGCGGCCGGCACAACGCGGCGCCGCCTAGGCCGAGCGCTGGGTAAGCGTTCCGGCCGACTGCACCGTGGCCACGGTGTTGCGATGGCGCTTGGCCAGGTAGGCGCTTTGATCGGCCAGACGGATCAGGCCGTCCGCATCCTGCATCGACGCGTCGCGCACCGCAACGCCGATGCTGACGCTGCCGTGGGCGGCCCGTTCGCCGGCAACCACGGGCAATGTCGCGACCGCGTCGCGCATGCGTTCGGCGCAGGCCAGCGCGGCTTCCAGCGACGTGTCGGGGCAGATCACCATGAACTCGTCGCCGGCGCTGCGGGCCAGCACGTCCTGGGCCCGCATCTCGCCCCTGAGGGCGCTGGCGCACAGCTTCAGCGCCGTGTCGCCGGCGGCATGGCCGTGCGTATCGTTGATCTGCTTGAGGTTGTCGAGGTCGATCACCATGCATGCCAGCGACCGCTCGCTGCGCACCGCCATCGCCCATTCCTGCTGGATGCGCTCCATGGCGTAGCGCCGGTTGCGGCAACCGGTCAAGAGGTCGGTCATGCCGACTTCCTGCAGTTGCTGGTTGCTCACTGCGAGCGCGGCGGACATGCGCCGGATTTCCTCGCGCTCCTGCGTCAGTTCGGCCTGCAGGCCGGCGACACGCTTTCCGGCGAGCAGCCGGGCCGCCAGCAGGCGCGGCGACAGCGGCAGGGTGAGGAAGGCATCGGCGCCGGCGGCGAAGGCCGCGACCAGTTTCTCGTCATCCTCGATGGCCGCCAGGATCATGACGTAGCTGCTGCGCCCCGCCTTGAACTGGCGCAGGCTGCGGGTCAGTTCGATGCCATCGACCTCCGCCGCCTGCAGGTCGACCAGCATGACCTGCGGCTGCAGTTCGACGGCCCGGGCAAGACCCTGCCGGCCATCGACGGCTTCGGCCACCCGGTAGCCGGCCTCGACCAGCGCGCCGCGCAAGGGACCGCGCACGCGGGCTTCATCGCCGACCAGCAGGACGCACAGCGGCGCCGATCCGGCGCTGCCTGCGGCCACGCCGCCAGGCCCGGCTTCGGCAACGGTCGAAGCAAAATCCAGCGAGGCTGTCGCCGGCGCCGCCGATGGGGCAGGCGGCGCATCACGGGGCGGCACGGCCGGGGGCGGCGCAACGGGCGCTGCAACGTGCAAGCCCGGCGGCGGCGCAGCGGCCGGCACCGGCGCCGCTTCAACGGGCACGACATCGGGCAGAGTTCCGCCGGGGTGCTCCTCGAAATGCGGCATCGGACCGGTTTCGATCTCCAGCGCCGTACCCCACTCGCGCCATTCGTGTGCGGCCCGATTGCACAGCGCGATCAGTTGTTCCGCCGCGAAGGACTGGCGCGAACCCAACTCGAACAGCCGCGGCATCAGGGCGCGCGCATCGGCCGGCGCCGCGACGCAGACGGCGCCGATGTGATCGGCCAGGGCCAGCAGCCGATGGGCGTCCGCTGCGCCGGAGGTCTGCAGGTGTTCTTCCGCCCCCGGCCGGTCGAGGTATTCCACCGCTTCGGCAAACGCTTCGGACAGGTTGTAATCGAGCAGCAGCGATGCCGACAATGCCGCGTGCGTCACCGCGAAGGCTTCCTGTTCGGCCAGCAGCAGTTGCGCGCCGTCCGGCCCGGCGCGGTGCTGCAGGAGTTCGGTGTAGGGCGCCGGAAACACCTCGGCCAGGATCAGCTCGCCGATGCGCGCAAGCAGGCCGACGCTGAACGCCTCCGCCTGCGGCAGACCCTCGCGTGCGGCGGTCAGCAATTGCAGGGCAACGGCCCGCGCCAGCGCGCGCGACCAGAATCGGGAAAAATCGAAATCGCGGCACTGGCCGCCGCGGCAGGTGGCAATCAGCGAGAAGCCCAGCGCCAGGGTGCGGACCGGGGCCACGCCGAGGACATCGACCGCGTCGCGCAGCGACACCAGCGGTCCGTGGTCGGCGCCGCCGACGCCATTGGCCACCCGGATCACGCGCACCGACAGGGTCGGATCGGACTTGAGGGCGTGCGCCATGACCGCCAGCGAAGTGCCTTCGCGCTGCGTCAGGCGGATCAGCGCGTTTGCCGCGCCCTTGGGCTTGGGGAAATCGTCCATGCCCCGAATTTCCTCGGCACGCGTGCGAACGGCGGGATCGGACAGGGGGCGGATGCTTGCGCTGGTCATGTCGGAGATGTCGGTCTGGCTTGACTTGGCTTTATGCACTCCGGCAACGCCGCCGGCACGATCCGGCAGGCTACAATATTTGCATGGATCCGGCGATGAATTTTTGCAGTGCCTGCGGCGCGCCTGTTGCGCTGAAGATACCGGCGGGCGATTCCCTGCCGCGCCATGTCTGCGAGGCCTGCGGCGCGATCCATTACCGCAATCCGCGCCTGGTGGTGGGCGCCCTGCCGGAATGGGAAGACCGCGTGCTGCTCTGCCGCCGCGCCATCGAACCGCGCCACGGCAAGTGGACGCTGCCGGCCGGCTTCATGGAAAACGGCGAATCGGTCGCCGCCGCCGCCTTGCGCGAAACCCTGGAAGAGGCCTGCGCGCGCATCGAACTGGACGCGATGTACACGATGATCAGCGTGCCGCACATCAACCAGGTGCATGTGATCTACCGTTCGCGCCTGCTCGACCTGGACTTCGCCCCGGGCGCGGAAACCCTCGAACTGCGGCTCTTCAGCGAGGACGAAATCCCCTGGGACGAGATCGCCTTCCGCACCATCGCCATCACCCTGAAGCACTACTTTGCCGATCGCCGCAGCGGACGCTACGGCTTCCATACCGAAGACCTGACGGCGCCGCGCTGAGAGGCGGAGAAGACAAGCGGCGGGCTACTCGTCCTCCAGGTTGAACACCACCGGCAGCGCCACGACGAAGGCCTTGCCGCGCAGGCTCTCCGGCAGCCGTGCGCGCAGGGCGCCGGCATCGATCATGGTCAGCGCGGCCCGGTCGAGCGCTTCATGGCCGCTGGAACGCACGACCGTCGCCGCCTGCGGCCGGCCATCGGCGCCGACCCTGAAGCGGATCTCGACGGTACCGGTCCAGCCGGAGGCCAGCGCCTGGGCCGGATACCGCTTGAAGCGCCGCGCCTGGGTGGCCACCGCGAGGCGATAGCCGCGCAGGCCGTCGATCGCTTCGCCGACGGCGTTGGCTTCGGTAAGCAGGGGGCCGGCGTCGGGGTTCGACGGGGCCGAAGGTGTCGACGCTGCGGAAGGAGTTCGCGCTGCGGGCGGTGCGGATGGTGCCGCAATGGCGACGGGGACCGATGATGTCTTCGCAGGCGACTCCTCAGGCTGGACGTTTTTGGCGGGAACCGAAACCGGCTTCGCTTGATCCAACGCAGGCGTGGCGGGCTTTGCTGCCTGCGCTGTGGAAGTCGGCGCTGGCGGCACGGCGCGCGGCGCGGGCCTCGGTGCCGGCGATTGCGCCGCAGGCGGCGGCTCCGCTTGCGGCGGCTGCGGCAACTTGCGCAGCGTGGCTTGCAGCACGGAAGGCGTATCCTCTGTCACCATCAGCAGGCTGCCGGGCGAGAGGAGGAGGAGGTGGACCAGCAGCAAGGCGGCCAGGGCATAACGCAAGCGCCGCTTCGCCGATGACTTCCCTTGCGCTTCCGCAGTCTCGCTTAACGCGGAAAAAGCCGGCGTTAAGCTGCACTGAAGCTGCGTTTGAAAGCTATCAAAAGTCATTGGGCTCTGCTAAATTCTTGCCGATACGGGATTCTATAGAGATGACCTCACATCCGCTGATCCTTACCCTTGACCAGTATGGTGTTCCGCACCGCTGGGTGAGCTGGCAGCATGCCTGCATTTATGTCGCACGCGACCTGGTCGCCTGGGACGCGGGCGACACGCAGTTCGTTTTCCACGGCGGCACCAATCGCGTCACCGGAGAGCGCTCGGAACTCGTCACCAGCAGCATCATCGCCATCCGCGGCAAGGCGCTGTCGGGCAAGTCGCTGCACCCCACGCCGCCGCTGTCGAACCGCGAACTGTTCCACCGCGACCGCCACGTCTGCGCCTACTGCGCCCGCGAATTTTCTTCGCAGCGGCTGACGCGCGACCACATCCTTCCCGTCTCCCAGGGCGGCCGCGACACCTGGATGAACGTGGTCACCGCCTGCCGCAACTGCAACCAGACCAAGAGCGGACGCACGCCCGAACAGGCGCGCATGGAGCTCGTCTATGCGCCCTATGTGCCGAACAAGGCGGAATACCTGATACTCTGCAACCGCAACATCCTGGCCGACCAGATGGATTTCCTGGCGCGCCACGTGCCCTCCCAAAGCCGCGTCCGCGCGGCTTAAGCTTGTGAATAAATCTACTGCGCGTGCCGGATCGGGGCTTGGGCGGCTCATTTGGCAAGCCCGGCTATCCTCACGTATAACCACATACGTTCCGGTAGCTGCGCTCCGGCCGCACCCCGCTGCGGCCCGCTCGCTACGATTTCTTCCCAAGTTTTAACGGTCCATGC